>CAZZXJ010000757.1:0-3160 GCA_964657905.1 uncultured Stigonema sp. | reverse complement strand
TGGTAGCACGTCATATTAAAGGAGCGATATTATGGGGTATTTTAGCTACAGCGCTATAGAATTACCTTTCACGCCCTTTTTCTCATATTTTGAGTGCAAACAAGCCTGACTGATAGTCTTGCAAGGGATGGCGCGGGAGCGCCCATGCCAAGGCGATCGCACTTTGGCGATGAGGCAAAACGCCATCCCTCATCTTAACTTTTCCTTGTCGTTTACTCTGTGATATTACGATGATGTTGAGTTAAATTCACAACTAAGTCTTACCGAAGCATTACCCTTTGTCTACTGTCACACTTTTGCACTCTTTAATTGTTTTTTCCGGGTTTATTCGGTAGGTGCAAGATGTCAGGTATGCTTCTAGAGGCGCTTAATCGCCAATCCTCCTCTTGGAAAGGACATATTTACCACTTTACCCATGTTGAAAATGCTGTTTCAATTCTTCAAGGTGAGCGCTTGCTAGCAAGAAATCTTTGCCAGGCTTTGTTCTTGCTTTGCTAAACCGTTCAGATGTAATATAAAGATGGAGTGATCGCCTGACTTTATGGTTTTCCCTACTAGCATGAGGAGTAACGCTTAGGGGCTTTGTGTATATTGAACTTAAGGCAAAAAAAACTATAGCAGAAACTTTATGTCTACTTATAACGAGATATATAGCCAAGTAGAAAGGCTCAGTTCTGAAGAACAACTGCGACTTTTAGAAGAATTGGCGATGCTGGTTCGCTTGCGAGTCACATCTGAGCATCAAAACAACAGCAAAAAATTACCCAAGCAACAGTTAGACAAATGGCGTGGATTTTTGCCTAAGCGTGTAGATGCTTTGGAGTTCCAGCAAGAACTGAGACGAGAATGGGATGAATAGTCAATATTTGCTGGACACCAACATTCTTATTTATTACTTCAATGACGAGCCAGATGTCCTGCCTATATTTGAAGAAATTCAAGCAGGCGATGCTGTAGGATTTTACTGTCCTATTACTTGGGTAGAATCGCTTTGCTACCCAAAATTAACCGAGGATGAAGCAACCCAAATACGAGAATTTTTGCGTACACTTAATAGTGTATCGTTAACGGAATCAATTTTAAATTGTGCTGCGGAAATCCGGCGCAATTCTCGCATGAAATTAGCAGATGCGTTAATTGCAGCTTGTGCCTTGGTTGAAGGATTAACATTGGTGACTCGTAATGTTAATGATTTTAGGCGCGTTGATGGGTTGATTCTGTTAAATCCCTTTGACTAGAATTGGCGATCGCTTTTCTGGTAAGTGCATTCGCTGGCTTGGTGAATTTACGTGCGGACGAAAATCATTGTAGAGACGTAGCAGTGCTACGTCTCTACATCCGGATTCATACCTCAATTCAGCAAAGCCAAAAAACCATATCAGAAACTCTATGTCTACTTATAACGAGATATTGGAACAGTTCTCACACAAGAGTGAAATACAGGAGCCAGCGCGCCGACACGAGTGTTTCCCGATCTGGGGGCGGCTGGCGTGTTGCTTGTAGGGGCACAACAATGTTGTGCCCAAGGAGCGTGTATTGCATGCCAACGAGAAGCGCTACAGTTTTAGTAGTCTCCTGCAAAAGCAGCGAAAGTTGCAAAAGTGTCAATTCAAGCAATTAGGCTGAAGCCTCTACAGGTTCGGATACTGGCTCTACTACAGGCTTAGGTAACGGCATTAATTTAACATCAGGGTCATGAATGTCCACTCCATTTGCACTGCTGTATTCCCGCTGAATAAACTCGATTTCTGCTTTTGTCATTTTGTCAGCAGCAATCAGGTATGCAATCAGTTTTCCTCCGAAATTTTGTGCTTGTTGTGCCCTAGCCATTGTTCCGCTTGGAGTGACAAGCACATTTTTCCATATATCTGAAGACATGCTCCAGTCAATTTTGTTAGCTCGTTGCACGGCTTCATCAAGGTAGAGGCGATTATCGCGTGTTGCAGCAATCAGACCTTTGAACAAAGCAATTTGTGGAGCTGACTTAAACAGCAGCGAGTATGGCTGGTCATCCTTACGCATCTGTGGAATTTGGCTGCTATCACAGAGTGCCTCTTGGTAAGGCTGCAAACCCTCAAAGACAGTATTCCAAAACTGTTCAGCCCATTCATAGTATTGCTCAAGCTCCTCTTCAGAAGGGCGAGAAGTGGGATCAAGTGCCACACTCTTAGCGGAGAGAATTAGCTTTACAGTCTCGTAAACAACGCTGATCGTTGTCAACTTTGCACTTCGAGCCGTAATGGTGTTGTTCTTCCACTCAACAATCACATCGCTGCTACCCTTTGCCTTCACACCGAGTGGTGCCCCGTCGCTCAGCAACTTACGCGCAATGATAGCGCTACGGTCATCCTCACTTGTGATGATATTGTCGCCTCGACTTGTGGTTTTGGCATAACGGTTGACCTTGTTGAAAATGCGCCGGGTTTTTTCATTGCTTTCATGATGGATGAAAATGACACAAACATCATCGTTTGGTACTTCTTCACGGCACTCTCCAGATACTTCAGCCTTAATAACTTTCTCAAGAGCTAGAAGGCGGTGTTGTCCGTCAAGCATGATCAGAGAACCACCATCAATCGTAATGACACCAATATCATCTGCTACCGATTGGTAAGCTCGTGGGGCATTGCTTTTTATCCAATCTTTCATGCTGTCAAAGTAAATTTCTCCTCTGTAGACCAACACAATCATTGCACCGAAAAAGCGATCCTTCGATTCAGCAAGGTAGGGAGCAATTTGTTCCTTAATTCGTTTCAGGTCTGGTTCGCGTTGCATTCGATCTTCGATGCTCATCGTTGTCCATTGATCAAGTTCGTTTGCTGGGCGTACCCCTTGTACCAGATCGCGAGCCTTCATTGTTGCTTGGTAAAAGTAGGTATTGCCCATCTTTCCCTTTACACAGGGGATGACTAAAGGCATTGATTTCCTCCTAAGAAATACAGTGTGAGCTAATATTTGGAATTTTTCCTACAAAAAGCTAAGATTTAGCCAGGTATATGGCAGTGACATTGACCTTGCCAAATTCAATGCCACCGATCAACAAATGATTGTTAAGCTGAATGCTGCTCAATCCATGCTTGAAGCTCAGAGTCAGTCATATGGTTAATAGGACTTACGCATTGACAGAAATACTCAAGTATGATGTGGTTTCGGTAGGGCG
>CAZZXJ010000756.1:0-3173 GCA_964657905.1 uncultured Stigonema sp. | reverse complement strand
ACTAACAACTAACAAATATTATGAACCTTTCAGAAATTTTTATTCGTCGTCCCGTCATGACGACCTTGGTGATGATAGGTATCCTCATCTTCGGTCTCATGGGTTATCAGTTGTTACCGATCAGCGCCCTGCCGAATGTCGAGTATCCCTTCATTTCAGTCTCAGCTAGTCTGCCTGGTGCCACACCCGAAACAATGGCATCTTCTGTAGCCGCGCCCCTAGAAAGACAGTTTTCCAGTATAGCCGGACTCGATTCGTTCAACTCAACTAGTTCAACGGGCACCACCAGCGTCTCTTTACAATTTAACTTTAGCCGTAAAATAGATGAGGCTGCCAAAGATGTACAGGCGGCAATTTCAGCGGCTGCGGGGCAATTGCCTCAAAATATGCCTCACCCGCCTACGTACCGCAAGGTTAACCCATCCGTTGCGCCTATTCTTTACTTATATCTTTATTCAAAAACGCTCCCTATCTCTACCGTAGACGAATACGCTGAGGTGACAATTGGTCAGCCGATCTCGATGATTAATGGCGTTGCCCAGGTGCAGGTCTATGGTCAGCAGCAATATGCAGTGCGTGTCCAGGTTGACCCGCGACAGTTGGCAGCGCGGGGAATCGGGCTGGATCAGGTGCAGAGTGCCATTCAGCAAGGGAATATGAATTTACCGACGGGCAGTTTCTCTGACAAATATAAAAGCTACATGATTCAAGCCAATGGTCAACTTGAAAATGCTGCTGCCTATCGACCGCTGATTATCGCCTATAAAAATGGTGCACCAGTGCGGATTCAAGATGTGGGTCGCGTGATTGACAGCGTGCAGAATAACAAAGTCATAAACCTCTACAATGGCAATTCTTCCGTGGTCTTAGCCGTGCAGCCTCAGCCGGATGGTAACACCGTGCAGATCGTCGATGCTGTTAAGCAACTCATGCCTACCCTCCGCAAGCAAGTGCCTGCTTCGATTGAGATGGGTGTTATGTACGATCGCTCTCAAACCATCAGGGCTTCCGTCGAGGATGTGAAATTCACGTTATTTCTATCGGTTTGTCTCGTTGTCCTGGTGATCTTCTTATTTTTGCGCGACCCTGCTGCGACCCTGATTCCCAGTCTGGCACTACCTGTAGCCATCATCGGCACCTTTGCAGTGATGTATGTTTTAGGTTACTCACTGGATAACCTCTCGCTGATGGCATTAACGCTCTCCGTGGGCTTTGTGATCGATGATGCAGTTGTGGTGCTGGAAAATATTGTCCGTCATCGGGAAATGGGTGAACCTCCTCTGGAAGCAGCGTTAAATGGGTCGAGAGAAATCGGCTTCACAATTTTGTCGATGACCCTCTCACTAGTAGCGGTATTCATCCCTATGTTGTTCATGGGTGGATTAATTGGTGGGTTATTTCACGAATTTGCCGTGACGATCGCCGTTGCTATTTTGGTGTCTGGGTTTGTCTCCCTCAGCCTTACACCAATGCTGTGCAGTCGCTTTCTCCGCCCACATCAACAGCAGCAAAATCGCCTGTATCGAATCTCAGAGCGTGCATTTGCTCTGCTGCTACGGGGTTATGAGATAACGCTGAAACCCGTTCTACAATACCGTTTCGTCACGCTCATCGTTTCCGCCATCATCTTGGTGTTTACATTCTACCTATTTACCGTGGTTCCCACAGGGTTCATTCCCACAGAGGATACCGGGCAAATTATGGCTAACACAAAAGCTGCACAAGACATCTCCTTCGATGATATGGTGCGTCACCAGCAGGCGATCGTTGACATCATTCGCAAAAACAAGAACGTGGCAGCAGTTGACTCTATTGTTGGTGCAAGCGGTCCGAATGCGGCAGTTAACTCCGGACGAATCACGGTTCTACTGAAGCCACGTTCCCAACGCCGTCTCAATTCTGACCAAATTATCCAAAGGTTGCGACCTAAGTTACTGGGAGTCCCAGGTATCCAGGCATTCCTACGCTCTCCACCTGCCATTCCCATCGGCGGACAGCAGACAAACTCCTTGTATCAATATACGCTACAGAGTCTCAACCCTGAAGAACTTTATAAATACGTTCCTAAACTAGAAGAGAAAATCAAAACTATACCAGGAGTGCAAGATGTCAACAGCGACGTTGAGATGAGTACTCCCCAACTGCAAGTCGAGATTGACCACAATAAAGCGGCAACCCTCGGCATTACGGCTCAACAAGTTGAAAGCGCCCTCAGCAGTGCCTATGGGACTCACCAAGTTTCAACCATTTACACTGCAAACGATCAGTTTTTCGTGATCTTGGAAGTCGAACCCCAATATCAACGCGATCCCAATGCTCTATCGCTGCTCTACATTAGTTCCAGCAATGGACAACTGGTTCCCTTAAATACGCTCGCTAAAATCACCCAAAGCGTCAGTCCCCTCACCCTCAATCACGTCAGTCAAATTCCCTCCGCCACCATCTCTTTCAACCTAGCGCAGAATATGTCATTGGGGCAAGCGACGCAAGCGATCAATGAACTAGCACGTACTATTTTGCCTTCAACCATTACCCCTAGCTTCCAGGGTTCAGCGCAGGTCTTCCAAAAGTCCTTCCAAGATTTAGGGTTGTTGTTGGTGGTATCGATAGTTGTCATTTATCTGATCCTGGGTATCCTTTATGAGGATTTTATTCACCCTCTGACAATTCTATCGGGTCTGCCTTCGGCTGGTTTTGGCGCGTTATTAACCCTGTTGATTTTCCAAGTTGATTTAAATCTTTACTCCTTCATTGGTATTATCTTGCTGGTGGGGATTGTCAAGAAAAACGGGATTATGATGGTAGACGTCGCCATAGAACTACAGCGAAACGAAGGTAAACATGCATTCGATGCCATTTACGAAGCCTGCCTGGTTCGCTTCCGTCCGATTATGATGACCACAATGGCAGCTTTGATGGGGACACTACCAATTGCCATCGGGGCCGGTTCGGGTTCTGAAGCACGTCGTCCTCTAGGCATTGCGATCGTTGGCGGACTAGTGTTCTCTCAGATATTAACTCTCTATCTAACTCCAGTGTTCTACATTTACATGGAAGGATTGCGCAAACAACTCGGTCAACCAAAGTGGCCTCGAATCTTCTTTTCTAGGAAACCCAAGCACTCAAATTAAACTCATCCCACCCCTAAAAGGAGTGGGATTTCGTGGGCATGG
>CAZZXJ010000755.1:0-3178 GCA_964657905.1 uncultured Stigonema sp. | reverse complement strand
AAGCTTTTCGATGATTCTGAATGGTTGCTTTATTTCCGCCGTCGTGTACTAGTAGAGCGCGGCGTAAATAAAGCAACCATTTCAAACAGGCAAAAGCCTTGATATTACGCACTATACGCTCTTGAGCATCATGTGGATAAGGGAATTTGGTCGTTTCATCTCGTAGAATTGACCACCACATGGTAAGGGCGCGGAAACCGCGCCCCTACGGTTTTGGGGTCTACCCAAATGAATATTGCGCTCCGCAGCCCTACCGAAACCACTGCATACAAGACTATTTCTGTCAATGCGTAAGTCCTATAAACATGAGTGACTTTTGACGAACGCGCAGCGGTACTAGACCGGAGGCTTGGGGAGTCAGAATACAGAAGCCACAAATACGGATGTATTCTAGGGTGAAGATGCGATCTTGTTTGCTGATTAGCTTAAGATGGGTATGGATAAGAGCCTGACTGTAGGCATTCCCCAAGGGAGCCAGGGAACAAGAATTAAGGAAGGTACATAGCGCGTGATTAAACCACTCTTCGCATCTTATGGATCTTGGCGATCGCCCATCACAACAGACTTGATTACTTCGCACGCTATGGGCTTGGGGCAGATTGCTCTTGATGGCGAGGACATCTACTGGAGTGAGATGCGACCGTGGGAGCAAGGTCGGACTGTCGTTGTCCGAAGGACTGCTGATGGTGCGACTCAGGATGTTATGTCTGCTCCCTTCAACGTGCGTACCCGCGTCCATGAGTACGGCGGTGGCTCTTTCATCGTCGCCGATCGCACTGTTTACTTTTCCAACTTTGCCGACGGTCGCCTCTATCGTCAGGATATAGGTAAGGAGCCGCAACCCATCACACCTCTTGCAACCATGCGCTATGCAGATAGTATTGTTGACTTACATCGAAACCGGATTATTTGCGTGTGCGAGGATCACACCGTTGCGGGACGTGAGCCAATCAACACCCTGGTCAGCTTAGGACTGGAGGGGGATGGAAATCCTCAGTTACTGGTCTACGGTAACGACTTTTATGCCTCGCCCCGCCTCAGCCCCGATGGGTCTCGCTTGGCTTGGCTGACCTGGAATCATCCGAATATGCCGTGGGATAGCACAGCACTTTGGGTGGGGGAACTGAAAGCAGACGGCAGTTTGGGACATACTCAACGAGTTACGGGTGGTCCAAATGAATCTATCTTCCAGCCAGAGTGGTCACCCGATGGGAACTTGTACTTTATCTCTGACAAAACAGGCTGGTGGAATCTCTATCAGTGGCAAGATGAAAATGTGGAATCGCTAACTCAAATGAAGGCTGAGTTTGGCAAGCCCCAATGGATCTTAGGGATGTCCACCTATGCCTTCGAGTCAACTAACCGCATCATTTGCACTTATACTCAACAAGGTATTTGGCATTTAGCGAGTCTGGACACGACAACCCGCCAACTGCAACCACTGGAGGTACCCTACACCGAAATTGATTCCCTCCACGCAACTCGTGAAAAGGTGGTGTTTCTTGCTGGTTCTCCTACCCAGCCAACAGCTATTGTCCAGCTGCATTTAACCACAGGAAAACTTGAGGTGCTACGCCGCGCCAGTGAAGTGACAATTGATACTGGTTATCTTTCAAAACCCCAGGCAATTGAGTTCCCAACAACCAATGGGCAGACAGCATACGCCTTCTTCTACCCGCCGCAAAACCGTGATTACACTGCCCCAGCAGGTGAGAAACCTCCCCTGCTTGTCAAAAGCCACGGTGGTCCAACAGCAGCAACTTCCAGCAGCCTCAATTTTAAAATTCAATACTGGACTAGCCGAGGGATAGCGGTTCTGGATGTGAATTATCGTGGTAGTACAGGCTACGGGCGCGAGTATCGGCAGCAACTGGATGGTGAGTGGGGAATTGTGGATGTGGATGATTGTGTCTACGGTGCGCGTTACCTTGTGGAACGGGGGGACGTGGATGGCGATCGCCTGGTAATTTCTGGCGGTAGTGCAGGTGGTTATACCACACTTTGTGCCTTAACTTTCCGCGACACGTTCAAAGCCGGCGCAAGTTACTACGGAGTAAGTGACCTAGAAGCCTTAACGCGGGATACCCACAAGTTCGAGTCGCGGTACTTGGATCGTCTGATTGGTGCTTACCCGCAGCAGCGTCAGCTTTATCAGGAGCGATCGCCAATCCACTTTACGGATCGTCTGACCTGTCCGGTCATCTTCTTTCAAGGATTAGAAGATAAAGTTGTCCCACCCAACCAAGCAGAAGCAATGGTCGAAGCCCTGCGGACTAAAGGGTTACCTGTGGCATATGTCATGTTTGAAGGTGAGGAGCATGGATTCCGCCGTGCCCAAAGCATCAAACGCTCTTTGGAAGGGGAAATTTACTTCTACTCACGCATTTTCGGCTTTGAACTCGCTGAACCAGTCGAACTTTTGGTAATTGAAAACCTTTAACCAGCTCATATGCAGGCTCGTTGGCACAACTCCCGTGGCCTTTGGGAACCAGGAGTCAGGAGCGTCCTGACCAAATAATTATTAATTCGTAATTCGTAATTAAAGAGGGTACAAAGAACACACTCACATGATGGTCAGTGATGCCCACCTAGCAACGATCGCTATAATGGTCAAGAGGACTTGATAACAACAAATGTCATGGAAACAAAAAATATTAAAGAAGAAGCACGACGATTAATTGACAAATTACCTGAAAATTCTACCTGGGATGATTTAATGTATGAAATATATGTCAGGCAGGCAGTTGAGTCAGGATTAAGTGATAGTGAAGCAGGAAGAGTCATTTCTGTTGAAGAAGTTAGGGCTAAGTTTGGATTACAAAAGTGAAAGTTTTGTGGACGCAAACAGCCGTTAATCATTTATCTTCGATTTATAGTTATATTTCTCAAAACTCTCCCCAGTACGCACAAAGACTTGTTGAACGATTAACTCATCGTTCTGAACAAATTGCACAGTTTCCTCTATCGGGCCGTATTGTTCCAGAATTTGAAACCAAGCAAATTCGTGAAGTTATTGAAGGCTCTTACCGCATTATTTATTATATTAAACCTGACCAAATTGATATTATCGCTGTCCTTCATGGTTCCCAGCAAATTAAATTTATAGAGGAAGAATAAAGTTGGCTCACATCTTGCACCTGGCGACTGTAAGTCGCGGCTACACAGACAAAACCCGCCT
>CAZZXJ010000754.1:0-3204 GCA_964657905.1 uncultured Stigonema sp. | reverse complement strand
GGGCATAGGGCATGGGGCATAGGGAAGAGACGTTCCGCCGGAACATCTGTACGGGAATAGGAAGTAGGGAATTAAAAATTTAAGATTAAGAATTCCCATGCCCCATGCCCCATGCCCCACTCCCCAAAAAAAATCTTATGTTTTTATATCTATCCAAGTTGCTACCGCTATTTTTTTACCCGTTGGGACTAGCCTGCATAAGTTTGCTCTTCGCACTGGTCATGTTATGGAAACGACCACGGACTGCTGCGGTCGCAATCGCTAGTGCGCTAATTGTGTTGTTATTGAGCAGTAATAGCTGGGTTTCTCACTTAATGGTGCGATCGCTGGAATGGCAAAATCTCCCACCCGCCGAAATACCAAATGCAGAAGCAATTGTCGTTTTAGGTGGTGCAACCAAACCAGCTTTGCCACCACGACCAACTGTAGATTTAAATGAACACGGTAATCGCGTCATTTATGCCGCTCAACTCTACCGCCAAAAAAAAGCTCCTGTGATTATTCTTAGTGGTGGTCGCATCGATTGGTCTGGCAAAGGATCCTCAGAGTCGGCAGATATGGCAACAGTCCTCACCTCTATCGGTATACCATCAGAGGCAATTATACAAGAGCCAAACTCCCTCAACACCTATCAAAATGCGGTGTATGTCCGGAAAATACTCCAGTCTCGTGGGATTCATCGCGTATTGCTGGTGACTTCGGCAATCCACATGCCGCGATCGCTGCTCATTTTCAAGCATCAAGGTATTGAGGTCATTCCTACACCTACTGACTTTGTGATCAGCCTTGGTGACATAAAAGAACTTGCCAGTACTCCCAAAGCCGCGATTCTGAATTTATTACCTAATGTAGAGAACCTAGATCAATTTACTGGCGCTTTAAGAGAGTACATTGGTATAATTATATATCGCTTGCACGGTTGGCTATGAACAAGAGTGAGGAGTTATGAGTTATGAGTTATTGATTAAGTCATAATAAATAAGGAACTTCTGTAGTATTCCTAACTCCTAACTCCTAACTTGACTAAGCATTATGTCTAGAAATTTACCGCTGATCATTCCCTCTCCTCAACCCGAAGTTGAGGAAACCTTTGCTTCCCATCAAACATCCCACCAGTTTTATCAGGAAGTTCAGGCAAGGTCTGAGTTTAAGAATCATTGTGAGTGGTATTATACAACAGCAGAATGCCATCGTCAAGAGCTAGAAAAAATGCGCGGCGAACTGAATTTTTTCCGGTTGTTTCGCCGCAAATGAGGAATTTAAACGAGTTCTAACTCATTCTCACGCAAGTGGGCTTTAAATTTTTTACTAAACTGGACTTGAATCGGCAAGTTAGCACTGACAGGTCTACCTTGCCATTGAGTGGCAATAAGCACCACATCGCCTTCTGCGCCTTTGAGGTCAAAAGCCTTACCGCGATGCTCAGGATGATGGTAAACTACTACGGAATCTTTAACACGGACGCGATCGCCAATTTTCATATTAACATTTACACCTAGCTTTTGCTTTTCCTCAAGTTTCTCCACAGCCATCCCTTATTAAACTTGCTTTTTTAAGCAATAGACTGCTTGCACTGGTTTGCTTTTGGTTTGAGTGTGTACAGACAAGAGCGAAGTTTTGAGTGTCGCTCCCTAAGTCCCTAACGTTAACGACCCAAGCCGCCACTCAAATTTATTGCTGTTTGACGCCTCTCTAAGAGCTAGACAAACAAAGCCTGCCCATGCAGGCTTTAATATTTATGGATTAGTCCTCCCGTCCTCACCCTCTGTTTTTAACCCGTAAACGGCGAAAATCAAGGGAATAAGGCGACATCAGAGTCGCCTAGTACTTCAGCAAGAGGTCTAATCCTTTTATCTTCACTCCATTAGGTTACAGCCGTCAATTCTTTCATTATTTCGACCACGACTCGCGATCGCATTTTTCCGCATCCATGCACCGAGCTTTTCTCACCGAAAAACCCGGTTTCTTAAACAATACCTTCGCCAATTTCCCAAATGCCCCACAGGCTATAAGCCTGGGGCTACACAAACGAGATCTGACCTCTGTGGGCTGGAATCCTTGCAGGCTGCGGAGGCAGCCTTTGCTCGTATAGCCCCACTCTTCTAGAGTGAGGGCAATAGGAGCGAAGGTATTGTTAAAGAAACCGGGTTTTTCAAGGATACCGTTGGTTATCTTTGTGATATAATTAATGATTTATCGTTTTGAGAACTTATGTCAAGTTCAAGACATAGATTGTTTTTGATGCACGTCATCAGCTATAGAGTAGAGCTAAACCGGAGCAATTCGGTGTCAATCAGATATAAAGGTCCTGTAATAAGGCTCTGATTGACTGCTACACCAGAAAAAGTCTTGAAACAGAGGCTACGTTTGAAGGGTAAAGACCGTGCGGAGGATTCGCTAGTCTTAAGCGGTTAGAAGCGGAACATAACCAATTAGCATGGTGTAACACCGACTTCAGTGCCAAGCCCTTTGAACATTTTTAAAGCAAACTAAACCCCGTAAGGGTGGGAGAAATCCAAATCAAACATGTAATTCGGAGTAATGGGTTACTCCAAGATACTCAGAATTACTCCAAGACTGAGCTATCTAGTACCGCTTGGCGGAATTAAAAATTAAAAATTAAAAATCGCGAAGCGTTGCGAGCGAAGCGAAGCAATCTAGAAGCTTATGATGCAAGCTTTTCGATGATTCTGAATGGTTGCTTTATTTCCGCCGTCGTGTACTAAGTGCTTACGCAAAATTATTTATGTGATTGCGAGCGATTAGGTAATGTAGCGAAGCAATCTCCAAACCCTGACGATTGCTACCCTGCGGGAAGCCCCCTCCGGGGTCTACGTTCCGCTTCGCTCCACTCGCGGCGGACAAATATATATTTAATTTTGCACAACTACTTAGTAATACGACGTTTGCGAGAATTTGGAGAAAAACTGGATTATTTAAAAATGTTTCCCAATTCCAAATTGATTGCTTCTGGGCTGATGTTGAGTTTCGTGGCGATCAGAAGGATTTCTCAGGCAATCGGCGCTTTCTTACAGTTGGGTAGACCACAATATGATCGTAGGGGCGCGGAAACCGCGCCCTTAGTCAATTCTGAAGGAGGACTTAAGTTATCGAACCGCCAAGACGAGGCAGTCTTGGGATTGCTTCGTTCCACTTCGTTTCGCTCGCAATGACATAGTTTGGTTTTTTCGCGCCGACCTACTT
>CAZZXJ010000753.1:0-3206 GCA_964657905.1 uncultured Stigonema sp. | reverse complement strand
TGCCCTATGCCCTATGCCCTAACCTCCGTCATTCTTCATCAGGATCGTACCGTTCTAGGTCGTCAGGCTCCATGTCGTTTGGTAAATACATGTGGTCGGCTTCGTCACTATGAGTGCTGACACTCTTACCTATACCTATGGCTATACCATCATTGCCAACAGTTACCAAATCAATTTGCTGGCGGTAGTAATCGACACTTTTAACCTGAACAGCCACGCGATCCCCAAGCCGATAAGAAGCGCGATTTTTGCGACCAAACAGCGCCTGTTGTCTGGCACGATACTCATACCAATCGTCTTTGAGAGAACTGACATGTACCAGTCCTTCTACCCGTAGGGGCACACGCGGATTGCCGCCTGTGGCAAATTCCGAGAAAGGTACTTCAATTTCCACAAAGAATCCGTAAGATTGGACACCAGTAATGACGCCTGTGAAAACTTCGCCGATCCGCTGTTTCATCAGACTCGCTCTTTGTAGCCCTGCCAAATCGGCTTCGGCTTCTTGGACTTCTTTTTCGCGATCGTTAAGCTGGACAATTACCCTAGTTAAATCGCTTTGAAGTTCTTGTTGCAATTCTGGAGGTAGGACGTTCCAGTTAATTTCATTGTGACAAGAGGAGGCGCGCAGGTTAACACGCTCTTTGACACGGGTATTGCGCCGATCGCGTCCGTGTTCAAGTAGTGCATAAAATACCCTTTGCATGAGTAAATCTGGGTAACGCCGCAAGGGCGCAGCACAGTGAGTATTTTCTGGTAGTGCCAGACCAAAGTGAAGTCCTTTGGTTGTACTGTAAGCTGCCGGCTTAAGTGTATCTTGCAGCAAGTAGGTAAGAACTTGCTCAGATGCGGATTCTGCAAAAACCCTGGTCAAGTGTTGATAATCTAGTGGTTGGATCTCTACTTCTGGATCTAGTGACAGTTCAACGCCTAAATTAATTGCCAATTTCAACATTTCCTGAACATCTTCGGGATCAGGTGCGCCTTGGACTCGCCAAATGGCGGGAACACCGAGAGCGTTCAAGTGAGTTGCCATCAGTTGATTAACGAGTAGCACCAACTCTGTCAATAGCGATCGCACAGGTAAATCATTCACTACCACACATCCGAGAATGCCCTCATCGTAGTAGGGATTTTGGCTCGGTGGCAGACTAAGTTGCAAGCTACCACGATCTAAGCGCACCTGTTTCAATGCAACCCGTAACATTTCGAGTTGTCTCATCGTCTCCACGACTTGGGGAGAATACTCACTCTTTTGGGTAGAAAGAATGGTTTCTGCTTGGTGTTCACTCAGTTGCTCGTCTACGTTGATCACACTTGGTATAATTTCCCACTCTAATACTTGTCCGGATTGTGAATCAACCGTAATTAAAAAACAGAGGCTTAGGCGATCGCTTCCGGGTAATAAAGAACAGCGTTCACTAACAGCTTCTGGCAACATTGGCAGTACTAATTCCCCCAGATACACTGACCTACCCCGCTTAAGTGCTTCGCGATCTAGGGCTTCATCTGGTTGAATATAATGGCAAATATCAGCAATGTGAAAGCCCAACTGCCAATGTCCTGCTGTAGTTTTTTCCAAGCTAAAGGCATTTTCTACCACTTTGGAGTCACTGTTGCTGCCAACGATGCTCATGGTAAACTTTTGACGTAAATCCAGGCGATTTTTCAGGTCTGCTTTCAGCAGCTTTTTGGGCAACTTTGCGGCTGCTTCTTGCACAGCCTCTGGGAAATTCCGGGAGAGGTCGTGCTTACAGGTTACCAAATCGATATCAGCTGCCGCCTCAGCATCACTACCCAGGATTTGTACTACTCTACCAATAGGGGGATATTGCGCTAGTGGGTAACGCAGTACTTCTACATGAGCCAGGTGGTCAATTGCTTGATCTAAGTGAACACCATTTAGTAGGAGTTTGAGTTCAAACAGCAGGCGATCGTCTAAAGGTACAGCGCGAAAGCCAGCTTCTATCTGCTTAATCCGCGCTAGTAGAGTGTGATTTGAGCGTTCTAGAATCAGCTTGACTTCTCCTTCTGGAGAGCGGCGACGGCTACCTTCTTTGAGAACCTTGACCAAAACGCGATCGCCGTTCCAGGCATTACTCAGATGGCTTTCGCGGATGTAAATATCCTCGGCTCCTTCCACATCTTGAATTGCAAAGCAAAAGCCTTTACTAGAACACCGGAGTTTTGCTTCGATCAGTCCTTCTTCTGTAACACGGCGATACTTGCCGCGCTCTTTCACCAAAACCCCGATTTTTTCCAACACTTCCAAGGCGATGTGAAGTTGTTGTAAACAGTTTTCATCTTCACAACCTAGTTTTTTTTCTAAGAGTTTACGAGCCACCAATTTATCATCGGTAAAATTGGCAAGGAGTGTAGCGATTGAAAATTCCATGCAGTGAACCGACCTTTGGTCAAAACATCATTTTTTGTTTGATCTGGTTCTTTGCTGTGTACCCTCACGGCCTATAGACATTAGCTGGTAACTAATTGCTCTTAGGCAGGGTACTACACGAACATCTCAGAGTTTGTGACATTTAAAGTTCCTTCAGTAAGCTAATCTGACAAAGCACGTCTGGTTTAGAATTTGACCCACTCGGTAATTACGCAACGGGTCTTTGAGAGGCTTGTAAGGGAGAACTCTCCATGCTGCCCGCGCATCGCTTTTTGGGGAAAGCGCAGGTGTTTGATTGTAAGCGACTGAAGGTACTTTTACGGCACTAGACTCTGATTTTTACCTAGGAGAAACTGCTGAGCAATCTAATTGACCCATATGTAGAATCGGTCACAATTAGGTCAGCAGCTTAACAAGCAGTGAGGACGAACCATTACTTCATTATTGTAGATTTAGAGCGTACTTCCAGAAAATAGTTCTGAATAAAGAGTTGGGTAATCAGTATAGCATTCACACAACAGACCACTGAAGGTAAGTTAGCAGTAGTCAAAAATTTACACCGAAAACGTCATGCTACAATCTCTAGATGGCATTAAGACGCCCAAAACACCTTGATTACTGAGAGTGCGGCGCTGAACCCAGTGAATAAAAACTTACTCGATGCGCGCATGTAACTAGAATAGGATCATAGCCAAAAGTTTTTTACCGTTGCCGACAGATACGTAATAATTACTTACACAACACCCTTACACCCTTTCCTAGGCCAAAAAACAACACTGTAGGTTGTCATGAACAGGGTGTGGGGTGTGGGGTG
>CAZZXJ010000752.1:0-3207 GCA_964657905.1 uncultured Stigonema sp. | reverse complement strand
GTCAAGAAGAAGGGTGTAGGGTATAGGGGACACAGCATTGGTCGGGGCTTGAAACCCCGACCAATGCAATCGTCTTGAAAGACTTCGTTGTATCCCACTGGTTGTTGGGGCTATTTCTGACCCTACACCCCACACCCCGCCCCAACGGGGCTTGGTCAGGAGTTAGGAGTCAGTAGTTATTATTCCCCCTTATCTCCCTCATTTCTACTGAGGTGGTGGCGACCCTGCATAAATTTTAGGACTGATGGGATCACATTCAATTTCTGCAACGGTAGTGTTATTCTCTAGTTTTTTGGCAGTTGCGGTAGAGGTGTTTGCAGATACTGCAACTGGATCAATCCGACAGGATTTTTTGAGGTAATACCCATTTGTGCTGGCACTTGGACCCTTCCAAATACTTAGTAAATCTAGTTTATATCCAGACTTGACATTAGATATACGCGGTTCAACGCGCCACAGAAACCTCTCGTCATAGGCAGCCAAGTTTGTTTCTATGACTTGCTTACCCAGTTTTTCTACTCTTCTTCGTGCATCGATTAACCATTGCTCTACTTCCGACCAAGGTTTTTTAGATATTTGTTCTTCTACCAGGGGTTCAAGTTCTTTTAAAATTACAACGCCATTTTTTGGCATCACTTTGACTACGGGTCCACTTCTCACAACTAAGGCACTGCGCTGAATATTCTCTACCTGTACACTGGGATATTGATTTAACCAATTATTCACGACAAAGTAAAATTGTAGCCAGCAACTAATTACCATACAACTGGCAAGTAAAACTATCATTTTTTGACGTGCTTCTATCTTGGGAATCTGAGTTTTTGCCTCTGTACCCGTTCCTTCAAAAAATTCTGGAATTGCAGTAATTATTGCGGAAATTGTTGGCCAGAGAACTATTGTTCTTGGAGTAAGCACCTCTTTTTCCTGCCCAAAGGCAAAAACACTGACTAAGAATCCGGTTATCAATGCTCCGATGGGCAAATTAGTGCCTGGGACGTATAAAGGATTGTCTGTGGTATACCAAGCAGTACCAGCAATTAAAAATAACCAGCCACAAAGAGCAATTAGATCTTTTATATAACCTGTAGAAAGATATGACATTAACAAAGAAAAAAGACTCAAATAAAGTAGTGTTTGCCACGAATAAGCCTTAGGCGGAACTAGTATCCTTCTTATTCGATTGTAAATTAATTCAAAAATATTTAAAAATCCGAACAAATCTTTCAACAAGAAATTCATATTTTTATCCTCTAAATTAATCTTCTAGATGAATTATCTTTAATGAATTCAATAATAATATTTTTTATACATATGCTGCACGAATAGATAAAACAATGATAATCACACTATAGCTAAATGCATTTGCTATTAGTAAAGAGGTAATTAAATTTGTATTTTGCAATCTACTCTTATAACTACGGCGTGAGTTGCGTCGTATAATTGGTTCTGGTTCATTTTTCCCTGGTTCACTAAGTGACAGTAGCAAAATTTTTAATAATAAATATTTCACCAAAAAAGTTGCGAAGAAAATTATGACAGCGCTTAATACTATGAGAGTTCGTATATTATATTCAAGTTGCAGCCTATTAAAAAAAAGATAATTTATCAATTCAGATATGTATCTTGCTGGTAACACCGACTCCACCACAAAAAATATTATCCAACCAATTACGCTGGAAAAGAGATTGATACAAATAGAATAAAAAATGCTACTTTTTTTGTCAAATTTTAGCCTCGTGTTCAAAATATATGCTTCAATGGGTATTGCAACAAGTAAAAATAAAAAATCAAGCAAGATTACACCAAGGGGAAAAACTCTAGGAAGGAAAGTATATTCAGGCATAAATGGGTAATCAGTAAGGTGTGACTTAAGAGAGTATAGCGGCAATATTGAAGGTGATGGAGGAGATTATCTCATTTTAGGGGAATTGTGAGAGTGCTAGTCTTCCAGTCTTCCAGGGCAAAAGACTTGTTTAGAGTCCGTACCAGATGACATCAGACCTTGGATAATATGAAGGACTGCGACGTTACAGCTTTTTGAGAGATGACAAGGAACGGCATCGGTATTCGTACGGCGCAAGTGCGCCCCTCACGGCTTACTGGTCAAATACATATCTATGATGGTGTAGGGAAAGGCAAGTCGCAAGCGGCTTTAGGAGTTGTTTTGCGCTCAATTGGCTTGGGGATAAATACACCTAGCAATTCTAATCGTGTCTTGCTGCTGCGGTTTTTAAAAGGTCCAGAACGTGATTATGATGAGGATGGGGCGATTACTGCTCTGCAGCGCGGGTTTCCCCATTTAATTGATCAAGTTCGCACTGGTAGAGCAGAATTTTTTGGACCAGAGGAAATTACGCCCTTTGACAGAGTAGAGGCGGCGCGGGGTTGGGATGTTGCCAAAGGTGCCCTCGCTTCAGATTTGTATTCTGTTGTCGTCTTAGATGAAATTAACCCCGTCTTAGATTTGGGTTTACTGGACGTAGATGAGGTAGTGCGAACACTAAAATCCAAACCTCAAGAGTTGGAAATCATTGCTACCGGACGTGCTGCACCTCAAAAGTTGCTGGATATTGCGGATTTGCACTCGGAAATGAAACCCCATCACCACCCGACAGCTTTAGCACAAGGAATTCAGGGCATTGAAATTTATACGGGTGCTGGTAAAGGTAAGTCTACCAGTGCTCTGGGTAAGGCGTTGCAAGCCATTGGTAGGGGAATAAATCACCCTGGGTCTACCCGTGTGCTGATTATGCAGTGGCTCAAAGGTGGTACAGGCTACACAGAAGATGCGGCGATCGCCGCCTTACAACAGTCATATCCAGAAGTAGTAGATCATCAACGCTGCGGTCGAGATGCCATTGTCTGGCGCAACTCGCGCCAAGAATTGGACTACGTGGAAGCTGAACGTGGTTGGGAGATCTCGAAGACGGCGATCGCTTCGGGTCTGTACAAAACTATTATCCTCGACGAACTTAATCCCACCGTTGATTTGGAACTACTGCCCGTTGAACCAATTGTCCAAGCTTTACTTCGCAAACCCCGCGACACTGAAGTTATTATCACTGGTCGCTGTCAAAATCAGCCCACATACTTTGACTTGGCTAGCATTCACTCCGAAGTATACTGCCATAAGCACTATGCCAATCACGGTGTAGAACTTAAGCAAGGGGTGGATTTTTAAATTTAGTCATTAGTCATTGGTCATTG
>CAZZXJ010000751.1:2010-3227 GCA_964657905.1 uncultured Stigonema sp. | reverse complement strand
TTACGAATTACGAATTACGAATTATTCAGTCACTAACCACACAACCCCTTGAGGTCATTGATAAATGAGAAATAGCGAAAACCTTTTAGATATAGAACTTTTGTGGGAAATACCACGGGCTTTTTTATCTTTGATATTTTTTAAAACTGTAAGGTTATTGATACGCACTCTTGCAAATATCAATGCAAATATTAACAAAAAAACCGTTTTTAGATGGCTAGTATACTCTGAGGAAATGCTGAAAAAGCCTTTAATATTACCATCTATTCTAGTTACTGGTCCCCGTTGGAACCCCCATGCAATTGCTGCTGGTGCTGGACCATTTGATGTCAAAGAATCGTTAGACATAGAGGTAAAATCTTGTTTAGACTCAGCCCAATCATGGACTATCGGTATCTATAGCTTCCCTCAGGCAAAACCTATCAAAGATTTAGCATCTCATGGTTCAAATCTCCAGGAACAATGGCATCAAT
Organism: uncultured Stigonema sp.; assembly: GCA_964657905.1. Taxonomy (GTDB): domain Bacteria; phylum Cyanobacteriota; class Cyanobacteriia; order Cyanobacteriales; family Nostocaceae; genus Stigonema. The sequence continues at coordinate 2,754 of CAZZXJ010000751.1, read as the reverse complement.
TAAAACTTAATCCTGGAAAATATACTTTAGGAATAAGATACTATCATTGGTCTGATCAAGTTGATTTACCAGCTATCAATGTAGATGGACATCAAGTTATTAATACTCAATCAATTAACAGTGATGATGTCAACGATTACCTCAAAAATTTAACAAACCGAGATAATATTTTTTACCGTTGCCTGAATGACTACATATTCACTCTACTCATTTGCCAAAAATGGATACCGAAAGAATGGATTGTGAAAGAATATTTACCTGTAGGAGATACAAGTAACGAGTTTTTATATGGAGTGATTTATAAGGCTTGCTCTTTAAATTTGCAAATAAATTCTTTATTACTGAATAACTATGATGTCTATTTAACAATATATAATCGTTCTAGTTTTCCAGTTATTTGGTATCAGATAAAGGAAGAAAAACACACAACCCCAGTGGTGGAAAAAGATGGCTTCTATTTAGTTCGGCTGCGCCCCAAGTTAGATTTTCCCAGCGATATTTTTCAGCCAGACTGGATTACTATAAAACTTTTGTCAGCCGACCCCAAGGCATCAAGTGGTGCAAAATCATTTCCCAGTGGGTAGTCTGCCCCTTTTGCAACGAGTCATATCAAATCCGGTAGCATCTGAATGATTAGAAAACCGCTCCAGACGCTGAGGACGCTGAGGCAGAGGAAGGAGAAATAATTCCGATACAAACGGATTTGATATCATACCATATCCGGTTAAACAGAAGGCAATTGCG
>CAZZXJ010000751.1:0-1910 GCA_964657905.1 uncultured Stigonema sp. | reverse complement strand
AGCAATCTCCAATCGCCCACGATTGCTACCCTTCGGGGTCTACGCTTCACTATCGTTGCGCTCGCAATCGAGATCAGGTTACAAAAGTCTGAACAGACTCCTCAGCAAAGGCGATCGTGCTTTCTAAGAAATAGCCTAAATCACTGAGCTTAGCTAAGACTTTATCTGTACTCTCCTTCACCATTTCTAAATCTGTTCGGCACTCCAACTCAGGATTAGTCGGTGCTTCATACGGATCATCAATTCCCGTAAACTGCTTGATTTCACCAGCACGAGCTTTCTTATAAAGCCCCTTCACATCTCGCTGTTCGCACACTGATAGTGGTGTACTTACATAAACCTCTATAAAGCTCCCAATTTGCTGACGTACCTCATCCCGTACCTGCCGATAGGGAGAAATGGCAGATACTAAAACTATCACACCATTTCGTGTTAACAAGTCTGCCACAAATCCGATGCGTCGAATATTTTCATCACGATCACGTTTGCTAAAGCCAAGCCCTTTTGTTAATTTCTCCCTGACCACATCACCATCTAGTACCTCTACCTTATAACCTTGTGCCCGCAACTTTTGCTCTACAGCCATGCAAATCGTCGTTTTTCCAGCACCACTTAAACCCGTAAACCAAACTGTCACACCATTTTTATTGCTCAAGATTTAGCTCCTATAAACTCCCATAACTACGGCTATTTCATTCTTCAAGCATAACCCACGCGCCTAGGAATAAATTACGCACGGCTAATAGCTAAAGTCGGCTCAAGCCGACTATAAATTTCTTGAATTTAGTCCGTTTCAACGGACACTAGCTTTGAGCCTTGAACTTCAGTTCAAGGCTCAAGTGCAGAATGAAATAGCCTTGGGTTTCTATATGTTGTTCATAAACATCAATACCAGGGTCAGTGTTGGCTGACCCTGATGTCCAAAGACGATAAAAAATCCGGGCGCTCTTGATGAGCAATAGCAGTAATTGCCTTAATAAGTTTGTAGTGAGGACTTCAGTCCTCTTGCGCTAAAAAGCAAGGACTGAAGTGTTTACTACAAACAAGTTTTATTATGGGCGATTGACCGGACATGATATTACGATCATGATGATGCGGCGCTGCTGTTGTCAGTTGCTTGTTCCATTTTCTTTCGCAGACTCAGTGGTCTCATGTCAGTCCAGACTTCTTTGATGTATTCAAGACATTCTTCTTTGAGACCACTTTTGCCAGCATCCCTCCAACCAAGAGCATTCTCGCGGTCTGCTGGCCAAATGGAATATTGTTCTTCGTGATTCACAACGACTTTGTAAATTGTGTTGTCTTCTCTGTCATTTGTATTCATTGTCTTCTCGTGTTAGTTTATGACTTTGACTTTTGGATGACAAAACTCAAGGGGGGAGCATCCTGCACTATAGGAATAGCTTACGGCTCTATCGGTTCGAGATGTCCGGAACCTGCAAGTGTTTCCAGGTCAATATCCGCAATACATCGAACTTTCACGTAATTAAGCGTTAGGTCACCTACCAAGTGAACCTTCCCCGCTTGACGCTCGAAATCAGCTGAGTTGAAATTGGAAGCTTCGGGATCGAGTTTGACACCCAATTCAGTACCACCCTTCGTGTTTGTGAATTTAATATGTACGTAAGAGCGGTCAATACTCTCTTTGAGTGCCGCTACAGTTTTTTCTGGTCTTAAGCTGGCTTCAACTGGGTGACTTCCTTGGGATAATCGTTGTACTAATTCGTTCACTAAGGTTTCTCCTTGTCTTTTTTTTTCTTAAATGACTGCAAACGCGGACTGTACGGTAAATTAAGGTTTATAGCGTCACGCACCGACTCCCCAGTTGTGACAATACGTAAATCCCGTTGTCTATCAACCTCAACTTACAGCACAGGACTTACGCAAATGTAACGTATTTTCGTCATTGC
>CAZZXJ010000750.1:0-3242 GCA_964657905.1 uncultured Stigonema sp. | reverse complement strand
ACTAAATATCTCTGTTTCATTGGAGTGTGACAGTTGAGGGTGCGGAATGTGGGTTATAAGTAAGGTCATTCCCTAGCTTCTGTAGAGAGTCTAATAACCAATAGGCGATATTAGATAGACTCACTCCTAGAAGGGCGGGGGGACCCCGCCCCTACGGCAGAATTAACATGGCATCGCCGAAGGAATAGAAGCGATATTGAGATGCTATGGCTTGTTGGTATACATTTAACAACCTTTGTCTACCAATTAAAGCGCTTACTAGCATTAATAAGCTGGAACGGGGCAGATGAAAATTGGTAATTAGACCTTCCACAACCCGCCATTGGTAGCCTGGATAGATAAACAAGTCTGTCTTGCCACAAAACGGTTGCAAATCACCCGATGATGCTGCTGCTTCTAATGCCCGTGCTACAGTTGTACCTACAGCAATAATCCGACCGCCAGATGCCTGAGTAGCACGGATCATCTCTACTGTTGACAAAGGGACTTCAATCCATTCTTCATGCATTTTGTGGGTGCGCACGTCCTCTACTTCTAAAGGACGAAATGTCCCTAAGCCAACATGCAGGGTGATAAAAGCTTGATGAATTCCGCGATCGCGCAACTGCTGCAGTAATTCTTTTGTAAAGTGAAGCCCTGCTGTAGGAGCTGCTACGGCTCCTGGATGTTTGGCATATACTGTCTGATACTGTTTGTCGTCGGCATCTGACGCAGTGATATAAGGTGGTAAAGGTACTACACCAAATACATCCAATAATTGCACTAAAAACATTCCCTCGGGCACATCAAATTGCAACACCCGCCCTCCAGTCGCCAAATCTTTTTCCAGAACTGTAGCAGTTAGGAGTGGGGAGTGGGAGGATGTTGTCAATGTTGCTCCCTTATCTCCCCCTACTCCCCTTGCTTCAAAAATAATCTTTGCTCCCGGTTGGCAGCGTTTTCCCGGCTTGACTAAGGCTAACCAACAGTTCTGCTGCCGCTGTTCCAAAAGTAACACTTCTATCTCTGCACCACTGGACTTACGACCATACAGTCGCGCTGGAATAACTTGTGTATTATTCATTACCAATAAATCACCTGGTTGCAGTAGCTCTGGTAAGTCATGGAAGATACAGTGTTGTTCGACTGCTTCTTTACATGTACTAGTAGTATTTATTACTAGTATTTTAGAGCTATCTCTGGGAACTGCTGGGTTTTGGGCAATGAGTTCTTGAGGTAATTCATAGTCATACCCAGCTAAAGAACGATCTAATTCAAAGTCTTCCATCCTAGGGTTAGATGTTGCGTTCAAAATTGATCCTATTAGGTAACACGTAAATACCAATATGAAAATTGGGTAAACCTCCCCATCTAAAAACGGGGGCTTTTACCCTAGCGGGTTGTGTGGTCTATGTTCCAATAATAGATATGTAGGATTGGCTTTGATCCCAAACATCGAAATGGAATACTTGTACTACTTGGCAAATGCCAGTTTAACTCTGAGGGTTGTTCAATTCTTGCATTCCAGACCTCGGATACCTGTTTCGTTCGTCACCGTAATTCATCAGATTGATGGTTGGGTGGTTAGGATCAAACTCAGGGGTCAGGTTTCACCTCAACAAGATGGGGACTTTCGTGCTTACTTAAACGAATTAGGAATTAGCTACGAGCCGCCAATGCGGGTACAGATGGGACTTTGGAGTTTGGAAGCAGGCCAGTGCCCTGTTGAGGTGATGCGTCGCTACCAAGTAGCGATAGTGTCTCACGGTAGCCCAGAGAAAGAGGAAATAGAGGCTTTCCGTCAACAGTTTGTCAGAGGGTTGGGCTATTGCCCAGAAACATTGGCGTGATAGCGTTTAGTTGTAAAGCTACTAGAATAGATCAATTATTGCTAATGGGTAGTAGCTTGGTCAAAAGCGACTACCCATCAATCGTTGAACAGTCAAAAGCTGCGGGAATGTATTCTTGCAGCGTTAACTGATATCCATCGACTGATTCACACGCTAGAGCTTCTTGGTTAACTGTAACCGCAGCAAGTTCTGATGATATTGTTTGATATTGGACAATGGCTACATCAAATCGGCACGTATAATCTGCTTTGTCGGGATAACGAGCTAAAAATATCCCCGCCGTACGCCAAAGTTTCGTTTGCTTTTTTAGCCCGATCGCACTTCTTCCCCCTGCATCCCAATTGCCTAGGCTGCGAGTTTTGACTTCCACAAATGCCAATGTCGGTTTTGAGTGTTGGATTGTGAGCGTTCTCCCTTGCTCCCCATTGTGTTGCGCAATAATGTCAATTTCTCCAGATCGGCAACGCCATCGACGGTGCAGAATTGCCCATCCTTTTGATTGTAACCATTGGGCTACTAGCTCTTCTCCTACGATACCCAGATCATGATAATTATATGGAGGATGGTTCACTTTGGCTCAAAATAAGATGAATTTTAGGTTAAACAATCCAGTCTGGATCAGTATACTTAATGTATTGCTTGTTCTCGTATTTTGCATAGTTGCACCTGTCGGTGAGGCTCCACAAGCTTTGGCACTCGATTACAACGGAGAAATTTTGCTTGGGGCTGATTTTTCAAAACGTGACTTAACAGACTCCAACTTTACTAGAGCCAATCTCCGTAGTAGCAACTTTAGCTACGCAAATTTACGTGGTATTAGTTTCTTTGCAGCAAATTTAGAGTCAGCTTCTTTAGAGGGGGCTGACCTCACAAATGCCACATTAGGCTCAACTCGTTTGATCAAAGCCAATTTGACAAATGCGGTGTTAGAGGGTGCGTTTGCTGCTAATGCCAAGTTTGATGGTGCGATTATTGACGGAGCAGATTTTACTGATGTGTTGCTGCGTCAGGATGAGCAAGATAAATTGTGTAAGGTTGCCCAAGGTACTAATCCCACTACGGGACGGGCGACACGCGACACTTTGTTTTGTCCGTAGTCTCAAGAGTCAGACATATTTATGAAAGCTTTACCCACTGATAACGAAGCGGCAAGACTTGTAATTACCCCGAAAGGAGACTTGGTGGGAACACTTTGGGTCATTGACCAAGTACCAATTAATTAATTTAGGAATTTTTAATTACGAATTACGAATTATTCGGTCACCGAGAAATTGACGCTTACACCCAACAAATTTGGGCGTCGGCTCCTTAACTTGACCAAGCCCCTTTGGGGCGGGGTGTAGGGTGTAGGGAAAAAGTTAGCCCCAAAAAAAGGATACAAGCCCCTGCTTTCAGGTATGGGAAAAATAAAAA
>CAZZXJ010000749.1:0-3252 GCA_964657905.1 uncultured Stigonema sp. | reverse complement strand
TTCCATTAGTCCGCGCAGGCGGACTTTGTTTGTGTAGCCGCGAATTCCATTCGCCTGGGCTTTACAAATTCAGCATCATGTGTATAAGGGAATTCGGTTATTTCACACAGAAAAGCGAGCACGAAGGTGCAGAGCCAATTTGGGGCATCGCCCTCAAACAGAATTGACCACAGGGTAAAGAGCGCCCCTACGGTCATATTGTGGTCTAATTATGTGATGAATTTCTGTTGAATCTCACGCAAAGACGCCAAGTTTTTCTTAGCGTCTTTGCGTGAGGTTTTCATCCGTCCAATTTGCAAGACCCTGTTTCTTTTCCCTCACTTACTATTGCAGTATGAGAGAAGGTGATCGCCACAACCTGTATCTAATACTACCATTTCATCAACAACATTTTTAACACTACTTACTGAGCCATTTTAGTAATGCTACTTCTTCGTTTTTAACAATTATGTATAGGCTGAGTCTCATAGGTTACACGTGTACTTTTTGAAATACTTTGTACTAGAATTTTGTGCGAAGATCGACATTAAATAAAGTGATAACTTCCAGGACCTATGGTGACTTTAATGCTGGGTCAAAAGCTAGGTGGGCGCTACCAAATTTTCCAACAATTGCGAAATGGGGGGTTTGGTTTTACTTTCGTAGCTGAAGATATGCAACGACCTGGGAATCCTAAGTGCTTTGTTAAGCAGTTGAAACCAATGGTGACCGAGTCGAATACTTTACGGGAAGCACAACGTCTTTTTAAGAAGGAAGCAGAAATCCTGGAAAATCTAGGATTTCATGACCAAATACCGCGACTTTTGGCTCATTTTGAGGAGAATCAGGAATTTTATTTGGTTCAGGAATTTATTGAAGGTCACGACCTGAGCGCCGAATTGCTTGTGGGCAAGCAGATCAGTGAGGCTTTTGTGATCAAACTTTTACAGGAAATTCTGGAAGTATTAGCTTTTGTCCATCAACACGGAGTCATTCACCGGGATATCAAACCTTCAAATATACGGCGACGGGTAGATGACAAAATTGTACTGATTGACTTTGGCTCGGTCAAACAAATTACTACCCAGATGGTTAAATTTCAGGGAAATACGAGTTTTACTATTGCTATTGGCACTCCTGGTTATATGCCGAGTGAACAAGCCAATGGTCACCCCCAATTCAGCAGCGATGTCTATGCAGTGGGAATAATTGGTATCCAAGCCCTGACAGGAATGTCCCCAGTTAAATTACCAAAAGATGTTCATACAAGTGAAATTATATGGCGTAATCAAACACAGGTTAGCCAAGAGCTAGCAGATATTTTAGACACAATGGTGCGCTATGACTTTCGTCAGCGTTACCAGTCAGCAAATGAAGCCTTGCAAGCTTTAAAAACGCTACCACCCTCTGACAATATAAAACCACAGAATCAAATAACGGTAATCCCTAGTCCTTCACCAGTTTCTTTAATTACGCTCACTTGGCCCCCGCCATCCAGAAAATTGTTAACTGGACTGCCAATAGCAGCAGTACTTGCGAGTGTCATTTTACTGTCATTCCAATTTATAACTCCAAAAGAAAATTTATTGATCTATGAAAATCCTAGTTATGGGATCAAAATAAAATATCCTCAAAACTGGGAAATACAAAATATAAACAACCCTATTACTGGCGAAGTTGTTGCCTTCTTGTCGCCACCACAAATTAAGGCAAACAAATTACAAGAAAAACTGACTATCAGCGTTGAAGATTTTCCAGGGACATTAGATGAATTTAGCAATTCATCAATTAATGACATCAAAAATCATATGGCAAAAGCTAAGATTGTTAATACAAGTTCAACTACTCTCGCACAAAAACCAGCGGAGCAACTAGTTTTTACGGGAAAAGACGGGCAAAATAGTTTAAAAAATTTGCAAGTTTTTACTTTAAAAGCTGATAAAGCATATGTAATTACCTACACAGCACAAATAAATAATTATGAGGACTTTATCAAAACAGCAAATAACATGATTAAATCATTTCAAATTCAGTAAGCTACTCAAAAAAATTAAAAATTAAAAATTAAAATGGCTCAGAATTTTTAATTCTTAATTATGAAGCCCACATTCCGCACCAAGAAAAGTCACATCTGCTGCGATTCACGGTTCGCTTGTGGATGTAACTGGTGGGATGCTGGATTAATCGCTCTCAAGGGCGATCGCAATAGGATATGCTGAATATGTTGGTCAGAAGCGATGGCGAGCAATGCAGTCTGCCAGTACCCAGTCCTCTCCTTACAGTCTTCAAGCTTTATGGGAGGGGGTATCCGTCGAGTATTCACTACTGCCTCCAAGTGAAACGGAGATCCGTCCTGCCAAAAATCTCATTGGTGTTGCATTTGCTTATCAAGAACGAGTCACTTGGCACATAGATGGTGGCTCAAGTAAAACAACTCCGCTCCCGCCAGGAAGTGTTTTCCTCTATTCTAAGAGTGAATTTGTTTGGTCTCGTTGGGAGCAACCAACCGAGTGTATTCACATGGCGTTGACTCCAGAAGTGATCTGTCGTGTAGCAGCAGACTGTTCCTTACCGAGCAACATTGAGATTGATCATGGCGTCATGTTTGCAGACCCCACTATCCTGCATGTGGCGCAATTGTTTAAGTCTGAGATTTTTAATGGTGGACTAGCTGGGAAACTCTACACAGAATCTCTGACCAACCTATTAGCCGTTCATCTACTGCGTAACTACAGCGGTTTTTCGAGCAAAAGAACACCAGAAGATGGACCTTTAAGCCAACTGCAACTCAATCAACTCAAGGATGTTATTGAAGAGCGACTAGCGGAAGATTTGACCATTGCTGACTTGGCTGCTGTTGTTCACATGAGTCCCTTTCACTTCGCCCGTGCCTTCAAAACTGCGACAGGACTACCACCCCATCGCTACCTCACCCATCGACGTATCGAAAGAGCAAAGTTCCTACTGTCTGTTACTAGACTTCCCGTTGCTGAGGTCGCTTACCGAGTTGGTTTTGAAAACAAGAGTCACTTTAGTGCTCAGTTCCGCAAAGCTACAGGCACAACCCCAAAGGCTTACCGGGATAGTTTTTAGAGCTACTACATACAACTGAGCAAGATTTTGATATTGATGAGCAAGAATCGAGCCTGAATTGCAGCTTGATTTTCCTTAACCTTGAGGTAAAGGAGAACAATTAACTATGCGCTACAAACTGTTAGGTAATATCATGTCCGGTAAATCACTTATAATTCCCACTCCACCCCACCCCGCCAA
>CAZZXJ010000748.1:0-3254 GCA_964657905.1 uncultured Stigonema sp. | reverse complement strand
ACTCCTGACTCCTGACTCCTCTTCATTTCTAATTGTCATACCATCTTGACAACTACATGAAATATTTATCAGTATTTTTGCTGAAAACACACCAAAGTTGGCGTAAGTTTGTAGAAATATTGTAGAAACGAAAACTAGTAAATAATCCTGATAAAAAGGTATCAGCAGAAAATTGTTAAATAAAGTTTAAAGTAGTGTTATTCTCCAGTGTTGTGTGGAGTGTTTAAAATTATGGTTTCATCTATAAATCAGACTCCGTGCATTCTTGGGGGTTCTGCATCCGTAGCCGAAGGTAATTTGGCGCCGAACTTAATAGTTCTGCCCGCCACTCCCCTGTTTGGGACAGACGGTATTCGTGGACGAGTGGGTGAATTGCTGAGCGCACCCTTAGCATTGCAAATTGGTTTTTGGGCAGGTATTGTTTTGCGTACCCATGGTTCCCACCCAGGACCAGTTATTCTCGGACAGGACTCGAGAAACTCCAGCGACATGCTAGCAATGGCTTTGAGTGCAGGGTTAACAGCAGCAGGGCTAGAGGTTTGGTATTTGGGTTTATGCCCGACTCCCTGCGTTGCCTACCTCACTAGTATTAGTGATGCCATAGGCGGAGTCATGATCTCTGCTAGCCATAACCCCCCAGAGGACAACGGGATTAAAATTTTTAGTGCAAATGGTGCTAAGTTACCCCAAGCGTTGCAGACCGAAATTGAGGCAGGGCTACGTGGTATGGCATCTTCTTCTGCTAATTCTAGTCATTGCGGACGGCATTACTCACGCCAAGAGTTAGTGAGGGATTATGCTGAGGCATTGAAAAAACCGTTGCACAGCGCCGTCAATCTTCAAGGAATGAAGATTGTTTTAGATTTAGCGTGGGGAGCTGCAGTTGAGTTGGCGCCATTGGTATTTAAGGAAATGGGGGCAGAGGTAATCTGCTTGCACGATCAACCAGATGGCGATCGCATCAATGTTAACTGTGGTTCCACTCATCTAGAAATTCTCCAAGATACAGTCAAAGAACACAGTGCTGACGTGGGCTTTGCCTTTGATGGCGACGCAGATCGCGTTTTAGCTGTGGACAATAGCGGACGCCAAGTCAATGGTGATTATATCCTCTACCTATGGGGAAGCAGCTTGCAGCAAAGGCAAGAATTGCCAGATAACCTCATTGTCAGCACTGTTATGGCAAACTTAGGCTTTGAGAGGGCGTGGAAACAACTTGGTGGTAAGCTGATTCGTACCGCAGTGGGCGACCAATACGTCCAAGCAGAAATGCTGCAAACCGGTGGAATGCTTGGAGGCGAACAATCAGGTCACATCCTGTGCCGTCATTATGGCATTACCGGTGATGGTTTGTTAACAGCCTTACATTTAGCAGCTTTGGTGCAACAGTCGGGTGTTTCCCTTGCGTCCATGGTGGAGCAAAGCTTTCAGACATATCCGCAACTATTACGGAACGTGCGGGTAGAAGACAGATCGAAGCGCTTAGGATGGAAAGATTGCCAACCCTTGCAAGAGGCGATCGCGCGCGCCGAAGTTGCAATGAGTGATGGTGGCAGAATTTTAGTCCGCGCCTCTGGTACGGAGCCAGTCATCCGAGTTATGGTAGAAGCCGAAGCAGCCGAACTTGCAGACTACTGGACAAATGAATTGGTATCACAAGTCCAGCAATACTTGGCAGTCTGATCTCAACTCATTAATGCCGACCGACTTAATAGGACTTTGGACAAAAGCTGCTTTGTTGACATATTTTTCCAAAGTCCAATACTTAAGTATATTTTTAATTTAATTTCAAAAATTGAAGTTAATATTTTATTAATAATACTCATTTGCGGTCTAAACCGTAATTTTCGTACCTTGCGAATTCGTTTGTAGTAGCGCTTAAGCGCCACTGCGAGCCTATGACTCAACTCATGCTTTTGACTGCTACTCGGTATAGGCATGGGAGCATCTGCGATTTGTAAATATACCTCTTGTGGGGTGGGCAAGATGCCATGCATGTCAACTTAAGCCTTGGCGACTGGAAGTCGCGGCTACACAAACAAAGTCCGCCTGCGCGGACTAATGGAAAATCACGAGTTTTGAACCCGCGCAGGCGGGTTTGGTCTGTGTAGTAGCGGTTTCAACCGCCCATTTTTTCTTGCTCCGTATAAGCAAGAGTAGCATTGTACAAGTGGTAAGAATACAGGAGTCAGAATTGTTAAAGAATCGGGAAATAACAGGGGCCATCTCTCCCTGTGAAGACAGATACCAAACTAGCAAACCCTTATAAATTCTGACCCCTGACTCCTGAATTCTTACTACAAGTGCGATATCAGCATCTGTACAAATTTTCAGGTTTTCAAACCATTTTGCTTCTTCCATCACTCCAAAAAGGTAAATTCCTACCCTGCGGCTTATGCTTGTTTTCGTAGTACCGCTCAAAAGTCCAAAAGCTTCCAAATCCTGGCAGATAGTAACACAGTTATTTGAAAGATGCGCCAGATCACTTTGCAATCAGACTTCACCAAACTACAGAGTGATTGTTGTTTGCAATCAACGACCACGTCTTGAATTTTATCATCCCAACATTAGATACATTGAAGTTGATTTCCCACCACCCAATGAGTCAGATCCCATATCTATTGGACACACAGACAAAGGGCGTAAAATCTTGAAAGGATTACTTCATGCTCAAGAATTTTCACCATCTCACACTATGGCTGTTGATGCTGACGATTGTGTAAGCAAGCATTTAGCAGAGTTTGTACACAAAAATCAGAATTGTCATGGTTGGTTTATCAATCAGGGCTACAAGTATCAGAATGGCAGCGATATTATATATATCAAAAGAAGAAATTTTTATAAAATGTGTGGAACATGTAATATTATTAAGTATGATTTGAATCAAATCCCAGAAAATTGTGAATATAACCGGGGTTATGGTTACTATAAGTTCTATATAGACCATGAGAAAGTCAGAGAAACTTTAACTCAAAAAGGGACTCCCATTAAGCCATTGCCATTTCCCGGAGCTGTTTATATTGTTGCAACAGGCGAAAATCTTTATTACGGCTCAACGAAGTTAACATTTAACATTCTCAATCGTAAATTATTAAACCAATCAATTCAGGAAGAATTTGGTTTATATCCATTAAATAAAAATTCAGTGACGGAAGCACTATCTTGGAGATAATTCCTAAAAAAAAGTCATGATTAACTAAATAATAGGCAAATTTACCAAGCCTTTAAAGGAGGCAGGATGTCAAAATAATTCG
>CAZZXJ010000747.1:0-3258 GCA_964657905.1 uncultured Stigonema sp. | reverse complement strand
AGCACGTTCGAGGTTAGCGCGAACGAGGTTAGCGCCTTCGAGGTAAAATTTGACTGTTTTTAAAAAAGTATTTAAATTAACGCTGTTACTGTAACTAATTATCCGCAGCAATCTCCCAGGTTCAAAGTCTTCACTATCTTTTTGACCACAGGGATAGAATGCAATTTTATCCTTTAATTCATCTTTAGTTTGAGCATAGCGGTTTAATTCTAGAAGCAAAATCATAATGTTCAAGCCAGCAAAAATGTCAACCTGACGTTGACCTAATTGTAATTGAATGATCTGCTTTTGTAATTCTCGCGCTTTTTTCTGGGGTAGAGTTTCCTCAGATGAGTCAATAAATCCTCCATCACACCACAGTCGGTAAAAACTTTCTAATCTTTCAAATAAGTTTGTTTGTTTAATTTCTTTATTCTCTGCAAGCAATCCCATCAAATACTCAACAATTTCTGGGGTCAACCCACCGTAGCCAAGAAAATCGTAAATATCCCAATAAAGTTGCTTGTCATCTAGATTGTATTTTTTCCCTCCCTTTCCTGATTCTGCCCAGTTTTCAAACTTTTGTTTCAATCGTTCAGCACAAAGAAATTCTCGAAAACTCTTGTGAAAAAATTCAACTCCACCGCTGCTACTAGATTTGAGAGAAAAAGTTCCCAATGCTGTTTTTAGCGCTTCTCCTCCTAGTGTTTCTTCTGCTTGTTTAATCAATTCTCTGGCTTCATCATCTTGCTGTAATCGTGCTTTTACCATTTGCATTGAAGCACTTTCACCACCTGACTGTACAACACATACAGCTGCTTCTGCCAATATTCGCCTTAATGCATTTGGATCTTGGCCAGTAAGTTTAGTATTTAAATCTGGGTGACGTTTGTCAGAGCGTTGTTTATTCAAAACCCAATCTAAGGCTTGTTGATAAACTAAAATTCTTGCCTCTGTGTTGGTCGCTTGCTCAAACTTCTTGATATCTAAATCACCATCTCTATGCATTGCTGTCAGCATATATAGCAGTAGAGGTTCTTTGGCTAATTCTTGCACTTGCCTTGGACAAGAGGTTTTATTTTGTAAAAACTGTTGAAAGTTTGTCGTTTTATCAGTAGGAAATAGATTTTGCCATTTATCAAACCATTGGCTTTGTAACCCAGCATCCATTTCGGCTATTTCCACTCTTGCTAAATTGGGTGGTAAACGGTCTATACCATGTAAAGCCATTGTCCTCCCTGTAATAATTACTCGATGTTCTCCTTTGTAATCAAATGCAAATCTCCCTACCTGTCTAATAAATCTCTCTACGCTCTGGTTATTCTTCTGTTCAATCCGTAACTCATCAAAGCCATCTAAAATAAATAAAAAATTTGTGTCTGTATCGTTCAGCCAAACATTATTTTGAGCGAATTCATATTTGATCCTTGAACTTAATGTTTGCTCTAAACTAGATTGAAATTCATCAAGATCGCGCAGGCGAATTAAAATAGGTATCAATCTAGGATAAATATCCCGTTGGACTAAATTCGCAAACATTCGACAAAATAAACTTTTACCTCTTCCTGGCCCACCTTGAATAAATATCACATTATTTTTATTATTAGGATCTTGATCGAGAAGAAGTTCTCTAGCCCAACTTTCTAGATCAAAAGGCTCCTCATCTTGTTTCACCTTACTATTAGAATCTACTTTTCTAGCCTTAGGTTTTACATAAATATCCTCCAATAAAAAATTTTCATTAAAAACTTTTTCTTGAAGTTTAGGTGTAATCTCTATTTCTAGATATCTTTTAATACTGACATATTTATCGAATGTTTTTATCCCTTTGCCACTAGTAAATTCTTTTAGTGCTTCGACAGAGTTATCCGCTTCGACTATAAAAATAAAAAGGTAGCGTTTAATATTTTTAGTAACTCTTTCTGTAAAGTCTGAAGCTTCATTCGGCTTTAGACCAATTTGCTGTAACAAATCAGAAAATATTTGATTCAACTCTTTTGCTAATTGTGAATCAGGAAAAGAAGTGATGGTTGTTTGTGCTGCTTCATTATCTAATTCAAAAGTCTCTATTTTTTTGATTTGCCCTTTTATATTTTTAATATTATTTGTGTCATTCCACCGCTCCCACAGATATTGTTGCTCAGATAAAACTTCTTGAAAGCTTGCTACATAGGCTGTCTGAATACCTATAGCTATGCACTCTTCTAAATTGAGTTTTTGATGAGTCTTTTCACGGTAAACCTTAAGGACAGCAACAGGTACTGGTATAAACGGTAACGCTGTTCTTAGCAATTCTACAGATGGAGAACACAAAAAATCTAATAAGGAGGAAGACTGCTCTAGTAATGGTTTTAGAGTGTCTAATTTTGCACCTTCTTCTTTAAAAGTTTTTCCTAATTCCAAAAATGCTTTAGTAACCTCAGATGTTGCTCCTACTGCCTCAGATGAGAACACTGCCTCTCTTAAACGCTTCCATCCATCAGATAAACGTACCATTTTCTTACCCCTGTATTGAATTTGTGGATCATTTTTTAGAGACGAAATGCGAGGAACCCACGCGGTTATCATTCTCATGCTCTAATATCGCCTGCAAACCCTCGTTTGTCCAATTGGCATCGCCGCAATTGAGTTGCTCAAGTTTTTCTTTTCAAACATAATTGTTATTCTCTGAGGTCTGATAGAAAAATGATAACACCGCTATCAGCGAGAGAACTTTTTGCTACTCTTGTACTAAAGCCTGAGCAAAGGGAATATCTGTGATGGCAGTATCACCAATGGTTGGTACTAGGGTTCCTGTTGAGTGGCAGCGAAAAATTCAACTTATCGCTCAAGTCAGTGGGCTTCGGGAAGCAGATATTGTGAGAGAAGCTATAGCTCGGTATCTGGAAGAGGTTAACCCTGACGGTGTTAAGGGTGCAATCGCTGACTTGCAAGCGCGTGTAACACGTTTGGAAGATCATATTGACTGCTAGCCCAATAGTGCTGTCCGCTCGACTCTCTCACGTACAACATTTATAGCGGTTCTTAATTGCTTGCAGTACACCTGTGAGCGGTGATCAGGAGTCAGGAGCCAGGAGCTAGGAGCCAGAATAGGGAGTTATCCTGACGAATGACGAATGACTCCTTTTTTAGTTGGGTGTACTTCATTCATATGAGAACTGCTATAGTTGCTGAGGGGCGAAACTACTGCCTCGTCTAGGCGGTTCCTATCCTTAAAAAGGTGCGTTACCAAAACCTGCGTTGGGGTGTGGGGTGTAGTGAAAAAGAAGAATATCCATA
>CAZZXJ010000746.1:0-3264 GCA_964657905.1 uncultured Stigonema sp. | reverse complement strand
TGACTCCTGACTCCTGACTCCTGGTTCCTAATTACGTAAATATACTCAATTATGAAGGAGATATGAATTTATTCACCTAATTGTTTAAAGATCAAAAATTTTTTATTTAATTAAGCATATTCATTAGTATACTTTTTCGTAAGATTTTAGCCATAATTTGCCGAAAAATACTTAGGAGTAGGGGTGGGACATATAAGAAATTCATATATAAATTTTTGGGTAATCCCCAATTTGAATGATAAATTTTCATAAATTGGAGTTTGGCCAATTTTGGGAACATCAGCGTTGAAATCAAATCATAGCAAGCATTTAAGTCGTTTTGTTGCCTATTTAACTTTGCTTGGGATGCAAAATTGCCTGATGAGTTAATAAAATTGTTTTTTAGGGAATAATCAACGTAAAGTCTCGTGTGGGGAAAACGGATTGGGTGGAGAAACCGAGAATATATCTACAGCAGGGTGCAATGCTTTTGGTGGAAGTCACCGAATTTGAATGCTTGTAGCCACAGTGGACTAGCCAAATGTGTGATAGTCCGGTCTTGGCTACTACAGCAACACAAGCACAGGACAACTGTAAAGAGTAAAACATAAAAAAACATCTAAGGTTGTGAGAAGTGGAACAGACAAGTAGGTACAAAAGTTTTATTTTTGTTAAACGAACGGTATGAACTTGTCTAAATCAGAGAAGCAGGTTAATCTTGCGTAAGTATCTCTGGTGAGTGTGATCTTGATCTATAGTTCTTTGTGATCTAAATCATTGACTATTATTCGACTGAAAAATCGAGGTCAGTTAAGCGCTAGTGATCATAGGAGGTCGTCTTTGAAACGAGCATTGAAAAAGAGGGAGAAGGCTGTGCTGGAAAACAACCCAAGCGATCATGCTCCGGTGGAGCAGTTAAATGTAGTTTATCCACGGGTTAACCGCCGGGTACCAACAAAAGCCGCCATGATTGGCTTGGCAATATCCATGGGCGCAACCAGCCTTTTGGTGACTCGACAAAGCGACCAAGCCCTAGCAGCGGAGGCTGTAGGCAACCAAAATACCGCCTCCACAATTCCAGCTGCTTCTGACACAGAGGTGAAATTTGCTCCCACAAAGTCGCTGGAGTCGCGATTCTCATCAGTGAGCGTGCCTGAAAATCATGCCATCGTGGAACCAACAGCAATTTCACACGTGCCTGGGCTTGGAGCTAAATGGCAAGTTGCGGCAAGTGGAATGTCTGTGCCAGTATCTGCACCAGTTGTAGTTCCTAGCAATCCCCCAGTGGCAAATACAGACTGGCAATGGTTCAACAACCAGACACAGTCCGTACAAACACTTTCTAATACTCATAGTGTGAAGAGTGCAAATCGCACAGCCCTAACTGTTCAACCACAAGCAGGGGATTCGGAAGTCAATGCTCAACTGAAGGCACAGCAGGAGTTTGCCCTCAACAGCTTACAGGAAAAATCGAACCGTTTAAGAAAGAGTCTGGCCAAGTTGCGATCTGGGGAGACCAAAGATTTATCAAAAGCAGCGACCCCTTTGGCGCAGCCAATGACTGTAGTTCAAACATTGCCACAGCCAAGCACCAGCAAAACTGCCACAGAGCAGTCGGCAACTTCTACCGACGCAAGCAGAGCAAGACTGGTGGCAAAGTTAAAGCAGAGGTATATGGGAATGGTGGCATCACCTATGCCAGCCACATCAGCAGTTGTTGCACCATCGGCTCAAAAAGCCCACGAAGTTAAGCCTGGAGATCTATTAGCGGATATCGGGAGCAATTACGGTACTTCAGTCTCAGAACTAGTCAGGGCAAATAGTCTTGCCAATCCCAATCAACTTGTTCCTGCATCCGTTGACCGCAGCAGTGTTATGGAGACAACGGTGGCAAATAACGCAGGTGCTGTCGTATCCAGTGGTACTGCTCAGGTCGCTAACACAAACGCGAACTCAGTTATTGCCAACACCAATAGTGTTAGCGTCTCAGTACCGACAGCAGTGAACACCCAGATTCAGGCAATTACTGAATTAACTCCTGCTAAGAGATCCAACGCAAGTACTCTCGTAGCGCCGGAAACAGTCCCCACTGCTGCTGCCGCTTATGGCATGGGTGGTGACAGCCCAATACCACAAGCTATAACCGAAATGCAGGTGGCTACACAACAGACTGATACGGAGAAAAAGGCAAAACTCAAACAAAATCCGCGTCTGCGCAGCTTACAAGCGGAAATCGAGAGATTACGGGAAAAATACCGCGCCCAGCAGTCTGGTATCCCACTTGCAACAGAGGTTCCCCAGACCTATCATGCCTCAGAGCAGATTCCTGTTTCTCAACCGAATAATCAGGCGGTGACGATTCCTGTTTACCAACAAAATAATCAGGCAGTGCCGATTCCTGTTCCTAGACCAACAAAACTCAACTACAGTGCTCAGCCAGTTAGGCGCCAAGTTCGTCCGAATAGAGCCACTGAAGACGATGCAATCAATCCAGAGTTCTTGGCTAATCCTAGCAACAAGGTCGCAACCCCTCCAGGGACTGTAGATGCCTCTCAATCCTTGGGAAATTTGCGAGGAACCACAGTTTCTCCAAACTTCTTACCACCTCTGGCAGCAGTAGATAGATACTTGCCCAAACCGATTGACGAGACAACACCCATTGCTGCAGGTTACATTTGGCCCGCAAAGGGTGTCCTCACCTCCGGCTTTGGTATCCGCTGGGGTAGAATGCACAAGGGAATTGACGTTGCTAACTCCACAGGTACGCCGGTTTATGCGGCAGCTGATGGTGTGATCGAAAAGGCAGGATGGAACAACGGTGGCTACGGCAATATGGTGGATATCCGTCATCCCGATGGCAGCATGACTCGCTATGGTCACAATAGCAAGATTCTCGTGCGGGCAGGTCAACCAGTTCACCAAGGTGAAACAATTGCTTTAATGGGTAGCACTGGCTTCAGTACTGGTCCACACAGCCACTTTGAAGTCCATCCATCTGGCAAGGGAGCAGTCAACCCAATAGCCTTTCTACCGCGCCTATAGTTTTGCAAGTGGTTAGTCAAGAGTCAATAGTCTATAGTCAAATATTTCTACTCTGAACTTTGGACTTTGGACTTTTGACAACCCCATGCGGCTAGACAAGTAACAACAAACAAATCTAAAATTAATTGCGTGTGGGGTAGCCATGACTAATTTTGTATGCTAAAGTTAGTAACTAATTGGGGAATTTAGGCTCAGTAGCTCAGTTGGTTAGAGCACGGGACTCATAAGCCTGGGGTCGTTGGT
>CAZZXJ010000745.1:0-3269 GCA_964657905.1 uncultured Stigonema sp. | reverse complement strand
ACAAGCCGCGTCTACGCACTTCTTTTTCTAGCCTTGTATATGGTAGTCTTTAACCCAATACGCTTGGTGTTAGGGCTGATCGGTGGGAATTTAAATCGGTGTAGAACGCGCGGCGTTCTACATAGGTAGACGGTAGGGAAATTATCTTAACTGAACCATATTGGTCTTTCACCGGTGGTTCAACAAGTCAGCCTAGTCAGGCTTTTCGGTGAATTCCAGAATTTCCTGTATTTCATCAGAACAATTTGAAGCTTCTCTCCAAATTCTTTGGACTATAAATTCAAAATTAGCATAAACTGTTTTCCATTGTAATTCTGGAAATTGATTCGTGATTATTTGTTCTAAGTAGTAAAAGAGAAAACCTGAGAAAGTAATTTTCTATTCTCAGAATTCCCATTTTAGAAGCGAGAATAACATTATTAAAATCTTACTCTCGCTCACATCATTATTTACGTGTATTTACTCAAAATAGCCAAAGTAGATTATAGATCTGTTCTCCATTGAGTGGAATACAGATCGTTTGTAGGGGCACAGCATTGCTGTGCCCCTACCGCGTGGTGGTGTATGCAAGCGAGAAGCGCTATATAGCCGTTGCGTTGACAGGCTTAGTTCTTGTTGGCTTGGGCTTCCAGCCTGTGGGCGATTTC
The DNA here is from genome assembly GCA_964657905.1 of uncultured Stigonema sp. Taxonomy (GTDB): domain Bacteria; phylum Cyanobacteriota; class Cyanobacteriia; order Cyanobacteriales; family Nostocaceae; genus Stigonema. The sequence goes on along the minus strand of CAZZXJ010000745.1, from coordinate 2,622 downwards.
TTCCTCCTCATCTCCCCAACTACCCACCTAAAGCATTTTGCCTCGCAAAATCCAGATGACCTTGATACTGTATAATTTTTTGCTGAGCTAATGCATAATTGGGGCTAGAAGTTGGCACAGTTTCCAACAGTTCAATAGCGTCTTTCCATTTATTCTCGACTATCTTCCACTGATCGTGAGATTGTGCTGTCTTTGTGAGCTTTACCGCACGCTTACCTTTTTTAACAGCTAGTTCAAAATTATCATTTTTCGGTGGCGAATCAGGTGATTTAGATTTAGTTGCTATATCATCTCTTGGTGGCAAATCAGGTAATTTAGATTTAGTCGTTACCAATTCTGAAATGGCAGAAGATGGATTTTCTCCGGCTGGATTTGCAGATATAGTTTGTCTAACTTCTGGTAATTTAGCAAATGAATATACCCACAGAGCTACTAAGGGAATCAAAATAATCGTAAATATTTTTTTGGGTAAATTTCGCTGCTTTGCAACAAATTCAAAAATAGTTGGCTTTTTGCTAGCTGGTTTGTCGGTTGTTTGAACTTGTGTTACACCTATTTCACTCCCCATACTTTCAGACGCCATATTTGTCGATGTATCCCTATTTGCGTTTTCTGGTTTACTACTAACAGAGTCACCAAAAACCAAACGCAGTTTAACTAAATACTCAATCTGGTAAAAGATCGCTGCGCTGATCAGCCAGACAAGAGCAAAGATTACTTGTATATTTTGCTGAGGTAGGCTGTCAATAGAAATGATTGTTTTGTAGTTAAGCTTGAATAGAGGTAACAGAGGGGTACAAAACACCGTTGCAATCAGCGTAGATAGGACAATCACCAACCAGCTATATAAACTTTCCCACCAACTTATGAGTCCGGGAACGAATCCTTGAGTTTTGTTGAACTTTTCCCCTGGAATTGGAGGAATGAAGCGACTGATAAAAAAGTGATGGAAAAGAGCGATCGCAGGTATGGGTGATATGAGTAACAATATCAACAAGACGGTCAATAGTTCCGGTCTGTCCGCCAATGTAGCCAGGTAAAGCAACAAGCCGTTATTATGCCTGATGATAACTATAAACCAAGTCATCAGCACGAGACTAGCTAAGGCAGTTAACCACGAACTGAGGTAAGGAAACCATACAGGCAATCCAAGCTTTTTCATATAGCTCTCTTTTTACTTGGGTGAATGGCTGTCTGCACCACTAAATAACCACATAACACGTAATATTTACAGTGTTTTACTGTATCATGAGTGACTGCAACCCTGATTAGTATTAAATAATACTCTATTCCAGCAAGCAATCATTTAGTGTACTAGTAAATTTATCAGCCAACTACATCTATCTAAAGTAGAAATTTATTTAAAATATCCAAAAATGGCAAAATCACATCATCCTACAAACAAAGTTATGGTAGTGCCAGAATTGAGAAAGATAGTGTCTGACCGTCTATAATGCCACCTTTACCTAAATACACTCAACAGCCTTGGACAGAAACTTACGGTGAAATAATAGATGTCCGTTCTCCTAGCGAATTTGCACAAGACCATATTCCTGGTGCAATTAATTTACCAGTATTGAATGATGCGGAACGCGCCCAAGTAGGAACAATGTACAAACAATCCCCCTTCACCGCCCGGAAAATAGGCGCTGCTTTCGTCTCAAAAAATATTTCACAGCATTTAAGTCAACATTTTGCTGCAAAAGAAAAAAACTACTATCCTCTGGTGTACTGCTGGCGGGGTGGACAGCGTTCTAATAGTTTGGCTTTAGTGCTAACGCAAATTGGTTGGCGGGTGACGCTTCTTGAAGGTGGTTACAAGACTTATCGCGCTTATGTCCGCCACCAAATGGAACATCTGCCACAAAAATTCACCTACCAGATATTATGTGGTCTAACTGGAAGCGGCAAAACTCATATTTTACACCAGATGTGTCAGCGTGGCGTTCAAGTTTTAGACTTGGAAGGTTTGGCTAACCATCGGGGTTCTCTACTGGGTGAAGAATGGGAAGATAAGCCTTCACCTCAACCTTCACAAAAATACTTTGAATCCCTGTTACTGCGACAATTGCAAAGCTTTAATCCTCATCAGCCAGTGTGGGTAGAATCGGAAAGCCTAAAAATAGGGCAAGTTTATTTGCCTCAGTCTTTATGGCAGAAAATGAAACAGGCGATCTGTGTAGAAATTGAAATACCTGTAACTGCTAGAGTCCAGTTTCTCTTACAAGAATATCCGCATCTAGTAACTCATCCGGAGATTTTAAAAGCAAAGCTAGAAAAACTTAAATCTCGTTGTGGCTGGGAAAAATTAAGTATGTGGTATCAGTTGATTGATACTGGAAAGTGGCAAGTCTTGGTGCAAGATATATTGCAGTTCCACTACGACCCAACATACAGCAAGTCAATCAAACGGGATTTTACCAAAGTAGAACGAGTGCTATCTTTACCAGAATTATCTGATAGCAGTATTGATACATTGTTGGATTCTTTGTTGCCGAATTGTGTTGCAGTAATTTAACAATTAAAGGAGTCAGGAGCTAGGAGACAGGAGTCAGAATATCAAAAGCTCCTGAACGCCAGTCATCTACGACGGGTTTCCCGCCTGCAGTGCTGACTCCTCCT
>CAZZXJ010000744.1:0-3274 GCA_964657905.1 uncultured Stigonema sp. | reverse complement strand
AGCGAATCAAACCAAGACCAAATTGCAGGCTTCTACACACTAAGCAATATTGGGATTTAAGCCGTTAACACTTCCGTGTTTACCCGCCTGTCAGTTTAATTTCTGTACAGTATCGTTATTCCCTAGTGCAACATGGTTAATACATACTTCCACATGCGGAAAACGTGCTGTAATTACCAGTTCCCCGCCCATTGCTTCTATCACTTTCTTTAGCTGGCTGACGTGGATGTCCGTCCTGTTTTCCATGCGCGATACTGCCGCCTGCTTAATCCCAAGCCGCTCGCTTAAATCCGTTTGGTGCAGATTAAGGGCTTCGCGCAGCTCCTGAAGGGTCATTTCTTGGCGCAACTGGTTGGTCAAGGAAGCTATTTTCGCTTTCCGTTCCGGCGAAAAATCCCTGGTAAGTCCTGAAAATGGTTTATGCCCTGTCATAACAAGCCTTCTTTCCTCAGTTCCTCTATATACTCATCATAAAGCCTGTCTGCTATGGGTATATATTCCTCATAAAAACGGTCATTGCCCGTTTTATCTCCTCCTATCAGGAGAATAGCGCTGCGTCTGGGGTCAAACGCATAAAATACCCTTACCGGCTTGCCTCTGTACTGTATACGTAACTCCCGCATGTGCGAATGACGTGAATCGGATATACCGGACGAATACGTAAACGCAAGAGCAGTTCCTTTCTCCGCCAGAAGGTTGACAACAGCACTGATACTATCTTGCATATCTTCTGCAAGCGTTTCCCACCAGTCCCCAAACTCGTTAGTATATTCTAAATTCTACGTCATACTATCTTATATTACCTTGGTGTAATATTCAAGGGTAATAGCAAGAACCCCAGGCTAGGATATTTGCCAAATAGGTAATTTTCTAGCGGTAAGGGAGTAAGAACGTTAGCTCAACGGATCGGGTTGGCAGATAGGGTAATCACGGCGACTGGACAGGGGGCTTTGTTGAGGATAGCATCGGTGCGGTGACCAAAGAACGCTCGACCCGATATTGTCCGAACACTGCTGCTCATAACGATCAAATCTACTTGGTTAGTGCGGACAAACTTGAGGATTTCCATCTCTGGAATTCCAGTCAGAACCGCAGTTTTGACAATCGCACCCAGTCCCTGCCCGATCTCCGCTTGCTGATGCACAATCTTTTCGGCAATCTCTGTTACCGAGTGCCTTGTCTGCTGCTCAAACAGAATGTATTGCTGCTGAGTCCGGTAGACAACATTAACTACCGTGACAGTTGCCCCAGTGCGAGCCGCAATTGTACTAGCAACCTCAATCGCATGTTCGCTGTCTTCAGTGCCGCTGGTGGGCACTAGAATATGAGCAATTTTGTGAAAGCCAGTCTGCTCAGTCTGCTCCTGAACTCTGGTTAGGTTCGACTTCACCACCATTGTAGAACACGGAGCGTGCTGAACTACCCGATCAACCAGCAAATTGAATAAAGCATCCCGAGGACGCTGACTTTCCTTTGCGCCCATCACAATCAAGTCATACCCTTTGCAGGCTTCTTTGAGAATCACCTCAGCCTTGTTATGTCCCGACTCCACCTTAGTTCGCAGTAGTGCTTCATCTGGGAGATAAATTTCCTCTGTGACGCTAGCAATAGCGGCTTCTGCTGTATTATCCTTCACAGCATTTGCTACAGCATTGACTGATTGACGTTTAGGCTTTTTATCACTCTTAGCAAATAGAACCGTCACCTCTAGGGGATTTTGATGCGCCAAGTGGCTGACTAACTGGGCAGCTAACCTGACATTTGCTCCTCCTTGGGTGGGCATCAATATCCGGTGGATGCGCTTGATAAAGCTGCGACTTGCCTGTTCTTCTTGCTCCAATCGTTGAGCTTCTTCTTCACTTATGGAAACTTTGGACAATGACCAGCGCAACAAAGGCGGAGCCATCAGTGAGGTGACGATCGCCACCATGACAATAATCGAGTACATCTGCGAATTCAGTACTCCTAGAGAAACCCCAATAGTGGCAACGATAATCTCCATCGCGCCACGGGCATTCATCCCCGAACCCATGGCGATGCCTTCCCAGTGGCTCAATCCGCCTAAACGAGAACCAATATAGGCTCCAGTGAATTTACCGAAGCAGGCGATCGCCAGTACTATCAAACCAATCACCAACGTTTGCGGAGCCAGTATTTTGAGTAAGTCTACCTTCAACCCTGCTGTGGCAAAGAAGATCGGAGCTAGAAACGCAGAGGTGATCAACTCCAAAGTCACCCCAGCCTCCCGACTAAAGCGCGGCGACTGTCCTGCCAGAATCCCCGTGACAAATGCTCCCAGTGCGGCTTCAATCCCCAAGTTATGGGTAAAGGCGGCTGCACCCAGAGCCAGAACTAACAGAGCCGACAAACTAGCTGTCGCCCCACCAATGTAATCATCTACCCAGCGTAACATCCAAGCCATCAGCGGTCGCCCCAGGGTAAAGGCAAATCCCAAAAACAATACCGCGCCTCCAACCGCCCGCAAAACTGTCTGGAAATCAAATTTGCCACTGCTTGCCAACCCTGAGACGACTGAAAGGAGAATCCAGCCAATGGTGTCATCCGTCATCCCAGCAGCTAGAGTGATCTGACCAATGTCCCGCCGAATCAGGTTTAAGTCCATCAGCACTTTGGCAATCACCGGAATTGCCGAGATACTCATTGCAGTCGCAATAAACAGACTGAAGATTAAACGTGCCCCAGGATTCACTAAAAAACTTTCTGGCAGAAACCAGCCCAACCCCAGTCCAGTTGTGAAGGGAACGAGAATGCCCCCCAACGAAATCAGCAGTGCCGTTCTGCCTTTGCGGACAATGAGATTAAGGTCTGTCTCCAGTCCAGTCACAATCAGTAAAAACAGCACTCCTAACCAAGAAACCACTGAGATCAGGTCCGACTGTGCTTGACTGTGGGGAAAAATACGGCCCTGTAAAGAAGGCAGAATCCAGCCGAAAACCGATGGACCTAGCAACACGCCTGCAAGTAGTTCACCAACCACGGGTGGCAGCTGGATACGACGCATGAACTCGCCTAAGCCTCTAGCGACCAAAAGCAGCAAAGCTAACTCCAGCAATACCAGAAGCAATTCGTGGTGACCAAGAGGCTTGATCAAACCTTTTTCGGCTACTGCTTCAGCCGCAAGTAAAGGGTCAAGCGGTAAATGCATGATTTTCATCCAGATTCTTGATGCTGTTACCAAAGAAGAATTCAGGAGTCAGTAGCCTGGAGTCAGAATGACTCAGTAGCGACTGGTGGATGAATAATGGTCTAGAGC
>CAZZXJ010000743.1:0-3275 GCA_964657905.1 uncultured Stigonema sp. | reverse complement strand
TCCTGACTCCTGACTCCTAACTCCTGATTTTTAGCTCTTAACTACTAACTCCCGACTCCTGACTCCTGAATTTTGCATATCTGCCTTTCTTGGTGAGTTGTTTCCGCCACGCTTCCATATAGGTGAAAAACACTGGAGTTAGATAGAGGGTTAATATCTGAGAAAATATTAGTCCACCTACAACTGCAATGCCTAGAGGACGGCGGGATTCTGAGCCTGCTCCAAATCCGAGGGCGATCGGCAATGCTCCCATCAGAGCTGCCATTGTAGTCATCATAATTGGACGAAAGCGAATTAGGCAGGCTTCGTATATAGCATCAAATGGACTTTTCCCTTCGTTTCGCTGCGCTTCAATGGCAAAGTCCACCATCATGATGCCATTTTTCTTGACGATACCTACCAGAAGCATGATACCGATGAATGAATAAACATTCAATTCGACGTGAAAAATTAATAGCGTTAACAATGCACCAAATCCAGCCGAAGGCAGACCAGAAAGAATGGTCAGAGGATGAATGAAATCTTCATAAAGGATACCGAGGATCAGATAAATCACTAAGATAGCGATGACCAACAACAGTCCTAGACTTGGCAGTGAAGATTGAAATAGCTGACTCGCTCCCTGGAAGTTTGTGGCGATACTAGCAGGAACAACCGTATGAACAAGGTTGTCTATGGCTTGAGTCGCGTCTCCAAGTGAGGTATTGGGTGCGAGGTTGAAGGAAATCGTCGCTGCATTCATCCGACCAAAGTGATTGACCATCAGAGGTCCAACTCCTTGGGTTAGTGTGGCAAATGTACTCAGAGGAATCTCTTGTCCAGTACTGGTGCTACCAGTTGTGCTACCACTACTAGAACCACTACCAGTTGTGCTACCAGTGCTAGAACTGCTACCATTGGCGATATATAGCTGCATCAGAGCATTAGGGTCTTGCTGATACTGTGGTTCCAGTTCCAGGATCACTTCGTACTCATCACTAGCGGCATAGATGGTTGACACTTGATAACCGCCGTAAGCATTTCTTAACGTGTCTTCGATCTCTTGTGCGGTAATGCCAAGGGCTGAGGCTTTATCGCGGTCAATGTTAATCTTTATCTGTGGCGTCAACTGCAAGTCACTGTTAACATCTTGGAGTCCGGGAAGGGTTTTCATCTTGGCGATGAGTTGCGGAACATACTGCTCAAGAGGTTGGACATCGGTACTTTGTAGCGCCAGCTGATATAGTCCTGTAGTCTGCTGTGTTCCGATGGGAACCGCAGGCGGATTTTGTAAGAAAACTTGAATACCTGGAACAGTTGCCAGTTTGGTTCGCAACGTTTGAATGATATCGTCAGCGCTGGTCTGACGTTGCGAGCGAGGCTTGAGGCGAATCAACAGGTTGCCAGTGTTTCCCGTTACGGCTGCCCCGCTACCACTAGCACTGGAACCTGGACCAATGTTAGAATTGACGGCATCGACATTCGGGTCTTGCCGGATGAGGTTTACCACATCTTGCTGATGACGCACCAAGTCATCATAAGAAGCACTCGACGCCGCCTGTGTAATTCCAGTGATTTGTCCCGTATCTTCGGTGGGGATAAAGCCTTTGGGAACCACCAAAAGTAGATAAACGGTGACAAGTAAGATCGCACCAGATAGGATCATTGTAGTGCGGTGATACTTTAATGCTTTTTTGAGAGTCCAATCGTAGAGAGCGAGGAAGCGATCAAACACATACTCTGAGGCTTGATACAGACGGCTTTGATGTTGGTGATCGGGTGGACGTAGAAAGCGACTACATAGCATTGGGGTAAGCGACAGGGAGACAAAGCCAGACACCAGAATTGCAACGGCAAGCGTCACTGCAAACTCGTGGAACAGTCGTCCCAACAATCCACCCATAAACAGCATCGGAATGAACACTGCTACTAGCGAGATTGTCATCGACAAAATCGTGAAGCTGATTTCTCTAGAGCCATTCAACGCTGCTTCTAGGGGACGTTCACCCATTTCCATGTGGCGAACGATATTTTCTAACATGACGATCGCATCATCCACCACAAAGCCCACTGAAAGCGTCAACGCCATCATGGATAGGTTGTCCAGAGAGTATCCAAACAAATACATCACTGCAAAGGTGGCAATCAGCGATACAGGTAACGCCAAACTGGGAATCACTGTCGCAGAGAGATTCCGCAGAAATAGGAAGATCACCAATATAACCAGGGCGATGGTCAGCATCAGGGTAAATCTGACATCATCCACTGAATCTCGAATTGACTGAGACGCATCGTAGAAAACACCGATTTCAACTGATTTTGGAATCTGGCTTCTTAAGTCAGGCAGCTTTTGCTTGATTGTGTCTACAATCTGCACCGTATTTGTTCCCGGCTGCCGTTGAATCGTTAAAATGATGGCGCGGGTATCGTTATACCAGCTTGCCACCTTCGGGTTTTGGACACCATCAACGGTTCGACCCAGTTGATTGAGGTAGATCGGCGCACCATTGCGGTAGGCAACGATGAGCGATCGATAAGCACCAGCATCTTCTAGTTGACCGTTCGCCTGCACCGTAAAGTTCTTATAATTACCTGAAAGACTGCCTGTGGGCAAATCCACGTTTCCTTGTTGAATTGCGGTTTGCACCTGATCTAGTCCAAGCTGGTAACTCGCTAATTTTTGAGGATCAAGCTGAATACGAGCCGCATACTTTTGGGAACCGTAAACCTGTACCTGCGCCACACCACTGATAGTAGACAGCTTTTCCGCTAAGTAGGTTTCGGCGTAGTTGTCTACCTTGGAAAGCGGCAGGGTAGGGGAGGACATGTACAAATAAAGAATCGGCTGATCGGCTGGGTTGACTTTGCTGTATGATGGGGGATTAGGCAAGTCATTAGGAATCTGTCCAGACGCCGCTGATATTGCTGCTTCCACATCTTGAGCAGCATCGTCAACATTACGGCTTAAGTTAAACTGGAGAGTGATTTGGGTACTGCCCAAAGTACTGGAAGAGTTAAGCAAATCCAGTCCGGCAATGCTCGAAAATTGCTTTTCCAGGGGTCTGGCCACAGACGACGCCATGGTTTCAGGACTAGCTCCTGGTCTGGACGCCGACACTTGAATGGTCGGATAATCAACACTGGGCAGGTCGCTGATCGGTAACAGCTGATAACTCATGACACCGAAGATGAGGATACCCAGCATCACCAGGGTCGTCATGATGGGACGACGAATAAATAGTTCCGAGAGGTTCATAACATTTGTTAATTGCTAATTGTTAGTTGTTAGTTGTTAG
>CAZZXJ010000742.1:0-3276 GCA_964657905.1 uncultured Stigonema sp. | reverse complement strand
CATTTGTCAAAAGTCAAATACTAATGACCAATAACCAATAACCAATGACTCTTGTCCTTTGTCAAAAGTCCAATACTAATGACCAATGACTCTTAACTAATATTCAACAAGAGTGATAATCGGCACATCCGGCAGATTTTTCCGCCCCTGCAAATCCCGTAGCTCGATGATAAACCCAAACGCCACTAGTTCGCAGCCAATTTTCTGCATTAGGCTTGCCGTTGCACTTGCTGTTCCACCTGTGGCAATCAGATCGTCCACAATTAAAACTCGGCTACCGGGCAGCAGAGCATCTTGATGGACTTCCAAACAATCTGTACCATACTCCAGTGCATATTCTATTGAATGAACTGCTGCTGGTAACTTTCCTCTTTTGCGGACGGGAATAAAACCAGATCCTAACTTATAAGCCAGCAATGAGCCAAAAATGAAGCCCCGCGACTCCATTCCTACCACGTATTCTGCCCAAATATTGGCATCAACAAACGAGCGTGCAAATAGGTCAATACTATAGCGCAGTCCCTCGGGATCGCGTAGCAGCGTGGTGATATCGTGAAATAAAATTCCAGGTTTAGGAAAATCGGGAATGTCACGAATAAGAGACTTCAAATCCATAAAAAAGGATAGCGTTGATTTTGGTTCACAGCAGTACTAGAAAAGCACCCAATTAGGGCAGAGGGCATGGGGCATGGGGCATAGGGCGTTGCGAACAGAACACTCGCCTGTTTGTCAATTGCTGATTTTCCTTTGCAGATGATCGGGCATTGCGCCAATGTTCGCGTGGGAGAGCGCAAGAAGCAAAGGAAAATGAAGGTGCCCTGTGCCCCATGCCCCATGCCCCGTGCCCCAACACCCCAACTTCGGTTAGAAAGTGGGCAGATACCTGAAAAATCGTACACTATAAAGTCATACCATTGGGATCAGCTTTCTAGTTTCCCTATCCGTTGACGATTATGAGAATCTACACGAAGCTAGGGATGTAATGGCACGTGCGTTCTGATGTTAGTGAACTTATGTATTGAAAACTTTGATTTGATTATGCGGAAACCTTTGAGTAGAAAGAGTAATTAATGTATGTATCAGGTAGTTGTCTTGCCACTACCACTAGTCTAATTTTCTTGTTTGGAACTATCTTAAATTAGTTTTACCTAGTTTGTTGCAGCCGTACAAGGTATTTATAATGAATGTTTCTACTAGTTTAACGCCGTTTAACAGTCCGACTCCCCAGGCAGCGCCAATGGTTCTGGATACTTTACCCGATCCGGCGATTGAGGGACAGGGATGTCCCCGTAGAACCCGGTTGCAAATTGACCTAATTTTACTGGCAATTGAAGCTTTAGAGCTTGGTGGCTCTGAAGCCATCCTGACATTTGCTGAAGAGTTGGACCTGAAAGCAATTATTAAAGATCGGGTGAATTTATGGCGAATGCGTAGTACTAACCCCTTGCGACGGGCACACATTCGCCGCCCTTTATCTATCACTGAGGCAAAAGCCTTAGTGGTCATTGCTTGCTATATGGCGCGGCGGTTAACAGTTGTCATCCGTCAGTTACTGGCACTCTATCAACAGATGAGCGAAAAACAGATTCCATTAGAACAAAATTTGCGGCTATCTAATTACCTAGAGCGGTTTAGAGCACATTTTAAAAGCCGAATGCATGTCCGTCGTTCTGGTGTAATGACATTAAATTCTGATGATAAATTAGATGAGCTAGCTATAAATTTGTTGGAAAAATTACTATTTTGTACCGGTACGGCTGGAATGCAGCGGTTCTGGATTAGTCTTTTTGACGGTGAAGCAGAATGAATATTCAACGTAAATATAGTCTACCCAATTGCACAATACTTTTAGAAGGTATAAGTGATGCCGCCAAGGCTGCACACTTTCAGGAACTGCGCCCAGAACTATCAATATTGGTAAATGCCGAATGCTATTTGTCTGGCTATAATCAGCCACTGATGGGAGGGAGGGATTTTTTTGAAAGTTTGGTGAGGGCTGTTAGTGCCTACGCTCAAGAATTTTTAAGTAGTGTGCCCAATCCTCAAGCACACAACTTGGAATCGGAGTTAGTGCATTTGCAGACAATTGACAGCAACCGACACAGGTTGCTTGTGCGTTCAGACATGGCGCCCCAAGATTCCGAGTCTAATCATAACTCTACCAAACCGCCCATTCAAGTCGATCTGAATACAGTGCAGTTATTCGATTTGGTGGAAGCGGTAGATCAATTTTTCGCTGACACTCAAACTTTACCAGAGTTGTCACTACAACTACAACCAGTTGGCAGACGCTTTGGTGGTGCTAATCAAGTTTTACTTAAACAGGCTCTGCCAGCCAGTGTGGGAGTTTCGAGTTTGGCAATAGCTGCTCTTGCTCTCGGCTTGGTTCCAGTTCCACAAGTACGTACACCGCAGCCGACGAAGACACAAGGACAGGTTAGTCCAGCCAAGAGCTTCAATAGTTCTACAACCACTGCTGTGAGCGCCACCCCCTCTCCCAATGAACAAATAGCTGCAACACCCACATTCACTCCCACACCAAGTGCATCAAGATCTGTTAACGATTTAGAAGCACTTTTAAACACAGTTCCCGAAATTACTGATGCGTCCCAGCTGCGTTCATTGAATCGTCAAGTTTACAACCAGATTAATTCAGACTGGAAAAATCGCTCAGAATTTAAAGAGGACTTGGTTTACCGTGTAGGTGTGGCGGCAGATGGTGGGATTTTAGGTTATAAAGCAGTGAACAAAGGGGCGAATGACGCAGTGGCGAAAACTCCCTTACCTCACCTACTTTATAATCCTGCTAGCCGTGGTTCCATTACTAAGGAACCAATCGCCCAATTAAGAGTAGTTTTTACTAGAAAAGGCGTGTTACAAATTAGCCCTTGGCGGGGATATGCTAGAACACCAGATGTTGTAGGGACAAAAATCACCGACCCAAACACAATCAAGAATTTAAGTCAAAAGCTCAATGATACCCTTCGTCAAAATTGGAGTGGCACTCCTACCTTTGCGCGAGACTTGAAGTATCGAGTGGCGGTGAACAAAGATGGCATGATCGCCGACTACGAGCCACTTAACCAAGTCGCCTATGACTATTTCCGGCAAACACCCCTTCCCAAGATGTTCCAAGCCGTTTATGGCTCAACTATAGCGGCTCCAAACAATAAAGAACCTCTTGCCCACTTCCAAGTAGTATTCAAGCCCACTGGCGCAATGGAAGTCAGCCCATGGCAGGGATATAGATGATTGGGGCATGGGGCATGGGGCATG
>CAZZXJ010000741.1:0-3283 GCA_964657905.1 uncultured Stigonema sp. | reverse complement strand
CCCCGCCCCTACGGTTATATTGTGGTCTACCCGAATGAAATTCGTTGTAATATTATTTGTTACGAAGAACAAAGGTGGCAGATTGAGTAACGTGCTGAATCGCTTCTAAATCAGGAATGGGTGTTTCACTTTCCATCCCCAGCCACAAGAGATACTCAATATTCCCAGCCGGACCTGTAAGAGGCGACCAAGTTAAACCTTTGTAACGCCATCCCAACTCACTAGCTGCTTGCAACACCTGGAAAATAGCATCAGCTTGGTCGTTATGGTCACGCACAACGCCTTTTTTACCAACACGCTTTTTCCCCACTTCAAACTGTGGTTTCACTAACAACACCGCTTCTCGAGAAAATTGCAGTAGCCTCCACAGAGCAGGCAAAATCTTAGTTAAAGAAATAAACGAAACATCCACCACTGCCAAATCAGCAGGCTCAGCATCAGCATATAACTCATCTGGCGTCAAATACCGCAAATTTGTGCGTTCCCGCAAAATCACCCTAGAATCATTTCGCAGACCCCAATCCACTTGTCCATAACCCACATCAACACCATAAACTTGTTTTGCCCCTGCTTGTAGCAAACAATCAGTAAAACCCCCTGTAGAAATTCCACCATCCAAACAAATACGCCCTTCCACAGCAATAGCAAACACATCCATTGCTTTCGCTAACTTCTCCCCTCCTCTAGAAACAAAACGCGATCGCACCTTAATCTGAATGTGAGCCGAAACCTCTACCTCCGTCCCCGGCTTATCAACCACCATGTCACCAACAATCACTTCCCCCGCCTGAATTAACCGCTGCGCCTGTTGACGAGAGGAACACAACTCACGTTCTACCAATAAAACATCCAGTCTTTGCTTAACCAATCTTCCCTTCGCGATCTTCGCGTCTTAGCGGTTCATAAAAAAAGCAAGCCCCAAAAGAGACTTGCTTAATTTTAAACTAGTCGCCCTTGTCACCTAAATATCTTGTTCACTCAACTCACGAGTCATATAATCAAACGGCTCATCCACAAAACTAGTATCAGCAATACCAGCCCCAGCCACTTGCTCCTTGACAATATCCTTCATAATTTGGATACCAAGAACTGTCGGACCAATTGGCACACTGAGAGAATTGTAGGTTTCTCGTAGCCCTTGCAACACTCGCTCATCCAGCACATCCATACTGCCAGCAACAATGGCATAGGTAGCATAGCGCAGGTAGTAGTCCATATCCCGCAGACAAGCCGCATAACGACGAGTCGTGTAAGCATTACCACCAGGCCGAATCAACTCAGGCTGTTCTTCAAATAACTGAATCCCAGCCCGCTTAACAATTGCCGCTGCATTGCCATTAATTGCCCCTGCTGCTTGTAATCGTGCTGTGCCACTTTCAAAATAAGATTTAAGGCTGTCGATGGCATTCCGGTCAAAATACCGACCCGCAACGTCATAATTCTTAATTAAACTTGTGACTGCATCCCGCATGTCTTTTTCTCCCAATTAGTTCTATCTATGGTTTGATATTTATTTGACTGCTTTTATGCATCTGCGACTTTTTATGCCACAGATAAAAAAGAAGCCCCAGCCCAAAAACAATGTATGTGCTATTTAAGGATTCTATGCCAAAGTTGCCCCCTATGAGACGAACATTCAAGTTTTGTACCATTGGTTAATTAAAGGTTAATCTAACCTGTAAACCAGATATTTTGTAACAGAAGATACAAAATACGTCAATTTCAAATCCTTAGGATATTTCAGGTACCATGTGAATTTAGTTAAACCAAGCAGGGTCAGCATGCTTTAACATTGTGGTTTTACTAAAGTAGTAGGCAGACAAGGAGTAACAATGACAACCCCACAAGAAGTCTTGAAGCTTATTCAAGACCAAAACATTCAGATGATCGATCTGAAATTCATCGACACCCCAGGAACCTGGCAACACCTGACGGTGCATAAAGACCAAATTGATGAAAGTTCCTTCACTGACGGCGTACCTTTCGACGGTTCCAGTATCCGGGGTTGGAAAGCTATCAACGAATCAGACATGGCAATGGTTCTCGATCCAAACACTACTTGGATCGACCCTTTCATGCAAGAACCAACGCTCAGCATCATCTGTAGCATCAAAGAACCTCGGACAGGTGAATGGTACAACCGTTGTCCCCGCGTTATTGCCCAGAAAGCATTAGACTATCTGGTTTCCACAGGCGTTGGTGATACAGCCTTCTTTGGTCCCGAAGCTGAGTTCTTCATTTTTGATGATGTCCGCTTTGACCAAACCCAGCACTCAGGCTACTACTATGTAGACTCGGTAGAAGGTCGTTGGAATTCCGGCAGAGAAGAAAGTCCTAACCTGGGTTACAAGCCTCGCTACAAAGAAGGTTACTTCCCAGTAGCCCCAACGGATACCTCGCAAGATATCCGGACAGAAATGCTGCTAACAATGGCAAAGTGCGGAGTGCCTATTGAAAAGCACCACCATGAAGTTGCTACGGGTGGTCAGTGCGAACTGGGCTTCCGCTTTGGTAAGCTGATTGAAGCTGCTGACTGGTTAATGACTTATAAATACGTCATCAAGAACGTTGGCAAGAAATACGGCAAAACTATAACTTTCATGCCCAAGCCAGTGTTTCAGGACAACGGTTCTGGTATGCACACCCACCAGTCAATTTGGAAAGATGGTCAACCGCTGTTCGCAGGCAATAAATACGCTGACTTAAGTGAAATGGCGCTGCATTACATTGGTGGTATCCTCAGGCATGCACCAGCACTGTTGGCCCTTACCAACCCGAGCACCAACTCTTACAAGCGCTTAGTACCTGGTTATGAAGCACCAGTCAACTTGGCATACTCCCAAGGTAACCGTTCTGCTTCTATCCGTATTCCTCTGTCTGGCACTAACCCCAAAGCCAAGCGCTTGGAGTTCCGTTGTCCTGATGCTACTTGTAACCCCTACCTTGCCTTTGCTGCTATGCTGTGCGCTGGCTTAGATGGCATTAAGAACAAAATCGATCCTGGTCAGCCTTTGGATAAGAATATCTATGAACTCTCTCCAGAAGAACTGGCGAAGGTTCCTTCAACTCCGGGTTCTTTGGAACTAGCATTGGAAGCCCTGGAGAAGGATCACACTTTCTTGACGGAACCTGGTGTGTTCACCGAAGACTTCATTCAAACTTGGATTGACTTCAAGTTAGATAATGAAGTCAAGCCAATGCAGTTGCGTCCCCATCCCTACGAGTTTGCTCTCTACTATGATGCTTAATTTCTGCTCTATTTAAGAGTAGAAAGCCACCCAAG
>CAZZXJ010000740.1:0-3285 GCA_964657905.1 uncultured Stigonema sp. | reverse complement strand
TGGGGCTAAGTTTTTCCCTACACCCTACACCCTACACCCCGCCCCAAAGGGGCTTCGCTAAAACGATTGTCCATAGCCGTAGGACGCGCCAGAAGGTCTTGGCATTTCGCCGCTGCAATAAAGTCACTGTCAGGGTGTTTTCAGTGAACAACTGCTGACGACCGAGCACCACAATCAAGAAACCAACTGTATATCCAAGACTGGAGAGCAGTGGACGCCAAGGCTCGTTGGGCAATTTGGCGTAAATCAGACCTTGAGCAACCATCGAGAAACCCATAGACAGACCGGCTCCTAGTCCAGACCAAGCCAAGGCGGAAACTGGACGACGCAATTCGTTTTCACCCTCTAGCCGAATGACCTCGTGGATGACAACAGCTTTAGCTCTACCGCGCTCATTAATGTCCTTTTGCTCAGTATTTGTCAGTCCTAGTTCCTGGGCACGAGATTCAGATAATTCTTTCTCTGGCTGCTGTTCCTTGGTTCTTCTCATAATGCAAAATTTTCGGCTGTTGGCAGATATAGCTTTCTTAGGTGTATGTTTTCTATTCTCTTAATTCATCCATCGGTAGGTTTATGCCAAATCATTGAACGTACTACAGTGGCAATTGTTGCCAGAAATACCGTTTACTTTGGAGAATATATGCCGCAATACTTCGGGAAACTGCCCACAAGTGACCAGCCTTGGACAAACATCGGTACAGTGCAACGTGTCAAGCAAAACGATCGAACTATCAACTTTGAATGTGGTGACTCACTTGTTTGCATCAGTGTGCTAGCACCAAATTTAATCCGCGTCCGGTTGTCCCCCAATGGCGAATTTATCCCCCGCCGTTCTTGGGCTGTGACACTGGATGATGCAGAATGGGCAGAAGTACCTTTCCAGGTGCAGGAAACTGACGCTACAGTAGAAATCGAAACAGAACTGCTGCGTGTGTCCATCCAGAGGCAAAACTGCCGTATGACCTACTTTGACAAAGCAGGTCGTCCCTTTGCCCAAGATGCAGACATGGGTATGGGTTGGCGCATGGGTGCAGTAGCGGCGTGGAAACAAATAGAAGCGGACGAGCATTTCTATGGCTTTGGTGAACGCACAGGCTTTCTGGACAAACTCAGCGAGGTAAAAACCAACTGGACGGTTGATGCCTTAGATTACAGTTCCCTTACTGATGAAATGTACCAGGCAATCCCGTTTTTTATCGCTTTGCGTCCTGAAGTAAATTACGGTATCTTCTTTAACACAACTTTCTGGAGTCAGTTCGACATCGGGGCAGAGAAACCGGGAGTTTTGAAGATGGAAACTCGTGGGGGTGAGTTGGACTACTATATCATTTATGGTTCCGAACCAGCTGAAATCCTCCGTACCTATACCCAGCTAACTGGTAGAATGCCGCTACCGCCAAAATGGGCGCTTGGCTACCACCAATGTCGCTGGAGTTATGAATCGGAAACCGTCGTGCGCGAACTTGCACGGGAATTTCGAGTCCGCCAAATTCCCTGCGATGTCATCCACCTCGATATTGACTATATGCGCGGTTACCGCGTGTTTACCTGGAGTCCCAACCGCTTCCCCAACCCGGCAAAACTGATTGGTGACTTGGCACAGAATGGCTTTAAAACAGTGACAATCATCGATCCGGGTGTTAAGTACGAACCAGAAGCAAATTATCACGTTTTTGACGAAGGGATAAAAAACGACTATTTTGTGCGTAAAGCTGATGGTCGATTATTTCATGGCTACGTATGGCCTGACAAAGCTGTTTTTCCCGACTTTTTGCGTGGTGCTGTGCGTCAGTGGTGGGGCGACTTACACAAAAGCCTCACAGATATTGGTGTGGCGGGAATTTGGAATGATATGAATGAACCCGCTATAGACAATCGCCCCTTCGGCGATGGTGGTAACAAAATTTGGTTTCCCCTTGATGCACCGCAGGGGGGAGACAAGGGAGACAAGGGAGATGAGTCCGTCAATTTAACCTCCTCATCCTCCTCATCGCCGTCAACAGAACGCACGACTCATACGGAAGTACATAATCTGTATGGCTTGACAATGGCGCAATCTTCTGCTGAAGGTTTGCAGCGACTGCGACCGAATGAGCGTTCTTTCGTGTTGACTCGCTCTGGTTTTGCAGGAGTGCAGCGGTGGTCGTCGGTATGGATGGGTGATAATCAGTCATTGTGGGATCATCTGGAAATGTCATTGCCGATGCTGTGCAACATGGGACTTTCGGGTGTAGCGTTTGTGGGTTGCGATATTGGTGGGTTTGCTGGTAACGCCACGGCGGAATTATTTGCCCGGTGGATGCAGGTAGGGATGCTGTACCCTCTGATGCGTGGTCACTCAGCAATGAGTACAGCGCGTCATGAGCCTTGGGTTTTTGGCGATCGCGTGGAGAAAATTTGTCAAGAATACATTAATCTGCGTTACCAGTTGCTGCCCTACATTTACACCCTCTTCTGGGAAGCAGCGACTACAGGAGCGCCAGTATTAAGACCATTACTCTACCATTTCCCCAACGACCCCAAAACCTACACACTCTACGACCAAGTTTTGCTCGGTTCCGGACTCATGGCGGCACCAATTTACCGCCCTGGAATTGAGCATCGCGCCGTGTACTTACCCGCAGGTACTTGGTATGACTGGTGGACTGGCGAATGTTACTCTGGTCCTGTCCATATTCTCGCTGATGCACCACTAGAACGAATGCCGCTTTATGTCCCTGGTGGTGCAATTATCCCCATGCAACCTGTGATGCAATATGTTGATGAACGTCCAATGGACGAGTTGAGGCTACGTATTTTCCCAGGTAGTGGTGAATATACTATTTACGAGGATGATGGACACACCTTTGAACATAAAAAAGGAGCTATGTCAACAACAAATTTACGTGTATTTATTGAGAAAGAACAAACAATTGTGGAAATTGAAGCGCGAAAGGGAGAATGGACACCAGATCCACGTGAAGTGATTGTGGAGCTTGTTGGTGTGGGTGAGCAACGCTTCCAAGACGATGGTAAACCACGTAGCCTGAAATTCTGAATAGTCAATTGATTTATGATGTAGGGTGGGCAATGCCCACCAATTGCAAGACGATTTTTGGTAGAAACGCGGTTTCTTTGCTGAAGTCCTATAATCAAAACAGTAATTTAAGTAAAAATTCTCTTTTAACACTGGGTTAAGTTTTTCGTGGAGGAGAAGTGAGTCTGAAAGTATTATTTGTAACTTCTAAATAAGTCGGCGTAAAAAATTAAAGGTTTGTAGTAAGCGCTTCAGCGCTGAAAGATCGG
>CAZZXJ010000739.1:0-3288 GCA_964657905.1 uncultured Stigonema sp. | reverse complement strand
CACCCCACACCCCACACCCTGTTCATCAGAATGCCCCTTTCCGGCAAGCTTATGCTACCCTGCCATAAGTTGATTCACTATCATTGCCAGTGCCACTATACCCAAAATAGTCATTAATCCCGCAGGCATAAACTTGCGTGTTTTAGCAAGTCTAAATCCAAAGACAACTACTAAAACAGCGGTGATGATCGCCGCTAAAGTCAAACCCCAAGTTTGTTTTTGAAGTTGGACAACAGCAGCAAACAGGAGTAATAAACCGCTGATGCTACCACTGATGAGTGAAACTTGGCTACCTGCTTTATTGTAACCAATAGCACCACCAATAATTGCTAATATGCCGTATCCGAAAGTGGCAACAATACCTAAAGTCATTATTAAAACCTATGTAGATTTTGATTTTGCTGCAAGCGTCACCAAACAATTTACCATAGCTGTTTAGTTACATAATCGAGCATGTCAATGGATAACCAAGCTATTGTAAAGATCCAATTCCTCCAGCGCCAAGCAGCCTCCCTTTTACTCTACCAATCTGTCCTCCAAGGTGAAGTAGGGATCGCATTTCTTGACCTGTTACAAGCTCTACGTTACACTGATGCCGATGCGCTCTTTTGCCTCCAAGCCTACGGTAGCTACTTCAAGTCCTTAGCTGCAACGAATCAAAACTGGGAGGAACATCTAATTACTCAAATTAAGAGAGCTGATAATCCCTTTACTCGGCTAGCTCAACAGCTAGAATTTGAGAATTTGCCTGTATCTTTAGTAGCAGCAGCTCAGCATGATTTACAAGCGTTGCAGAGCCTTTATGAATGTTGCAGCGCTTCTTTGAGTGAGTGGGTGCAAGCCGTAGCTCAGTTGTCCGTTTCACCAGTAGTGTGGTATCAACAGCATGATGGGCTAGGAGTAGAGACGCAATTCATGGCGTCTCTACAACAGTTAGAGAATTGGGCTGATGGTGTAGAAGATTTGGCAGCTTATTATCGGCAATTTGGCACGGGTTTATTTGCAGAGTATCGGGCTGTACGCTGGCAAGCTGGTAAGTTGATCGGCATCCGGTATTCCGATCCAGTGAAGTTGAGCGAACTTGTGGGTTACGAGTCTCAGCGAGACAGTTTGCAGAAAAATACAGAATTTTTATTATCAGGACAAGTGGCTCTACACGTATTACTTTACGGTAGTCGTGGTTCGGGAAAATCTTCTTTAGTGAAAGCTTTATTGAATGAGTATGGTGAGCGGAACTTACGCTTACTGGAAGTGGCAAAATCTGAATTGAAAGACTTACCAGAAATTGTGGAACAGTTACGGGGACTCCCTCAGAAATTTATCATTTTTGTCGATGACCTTTCCTTTGAAGAAGATGACGACGCCTTTAAAGCACTCAAAGTGGTTTTAGAAGGCAATTTAACCGCACGACCGCAAAATGTTGTGGTGTACGCCACTTCTAACCGTCGCCACCTGATTCGAGAGTTTTTTGCAGATAGACCAACTGCTAGGGACAATGAAGAAATCCATGCATGGGATACTATGCAGGAGAAGCTTTCGTTTAGTGATCGCTTTGGTCTGACCTTAACTTTTGAAAGCGCTGATCAGAAAACTTATTTACAAATTGTCCGGCATTTAGCAGCACAAGGTGGAATTAATATAAAGCCAGAAGATTTGGAATATCAAGCTTTGCAATGGGCAACTCGTCACAATGGTCGTTCTGGACGAAGTGCACGGCAATTTGTTGATTTCTTGAAAGCTGACATGGCAGTTTTTGGTTCACAAAACTATGCAGATCACACTTAGTCAGAACGTTCTTTGAGTAATAATTTGAGTTTTAATGACTTCAAAAAATCCTTATTATGACAACTTGGCTATGCTAAAAACAAGCAATATGCAATCAGCAATGATCAGCAATCGATTTATGATAGGTATAGTTGCCTTTGGCGTGAGTTTTGGTCTTAGTCTCGTCCTTAGCTGGAATTTTAATCAAGCCTTTCTCACAGGTGTCATTACAGTACCTGCAACTTACCTAGCAGCATTATTTGTCGATAAAAGACGAAGAGATCATGAAATGCTAGTTTTAGATTCTCTCCAAAGGCGAATTAAAGAGCTTGAGGGAATGAAGTTCCGGATCATTTCAGAAATTAATCAAGTCGAGACTCATAGCGCTTTACTGTATGCAGAATCAAGCAAACTACAAAATCAAGTAGCAGAACGCCGTAACCAAAGAGAGAGCCTAAATCGAGAGTTAAGCACTTTCGTGGGAGAAAAAAAGCAGTTAGAAGCAGAAATTAGCTATCGAAAAATTGAAATTCGCAACCTGGAAAGAAATCAAGTAGAACTGAATAATTCCTGTTCTGTTTTAACAGCAGAAAAACGTCGTCTAGAGTTGAATTGCAATATATCACGAGTTGAAATAACTCAGTTGCAAACTCGTATTAGCGAACTTCTAGAGCAAAAGCAAGAACTGGAAAGTAAATTAACCTTATTAAATAGACTCAAGCCTCAACTAGAAGAAAAATTATATGAATTAAGAGGTGAAATTCAAGAGCTAGAAAATCAGGAAAATAAGCAAAATAAATTACTTTTAGATAAAATATCAGAAAGAAAAAATATAGAATCAAGCCTTAATTATTTACATAATTCACTAACAGAACAACAAACTGAACTAAAACAGTTACAAGAACAAGTTGTATTATTGCAAGAAGAACGTGACCAATTGCAAAGCCAAATTTTGGAATTACTTCAACAAATGGAAACCCTAAATTTGGAACTAATACCTGCTTTCACACAAGAAGTTGATTTATTGCCTTTTTCTGATTTAATTGATTCTTTAATCGAACAACCAAAAAATATACCAGAAGAATGGACTAAACTTTTAGAGCAGCTACCAGGGTACGAATTTCAAGTATTAAAAGCCATGATAGAGCAAGAAAATCCTAATTTTGCTTTAAAAAAAATTGCCGAAGAAAACATTACTATGCCGCATTTGTTAGTTGATTCTATAAATGAACGTGCTAATGATACTATTGGCGAATTGATAATTGACCCCTGTTCTCAACCTCTAAAAATTTATCAAGAACATATGATGAATATCAAAAAAATGATTGCCATATATGAAGACATAATGGCTAGACAAACCTCCTCAAAATAATTCTTAATTGATAATTCATGAGAAGGAGTCAGAAGTCAGAAGTCAGAATAATCCCATGAATAAATTCAGGGGTTTCGGTAAAGTTGCTTCGCAATTCTATTTCTCCACGAATAAATTCGGGGGCTTTAGACCATTATTCATCCACCAGTCGC
>CAZZXJ010000738.1:0-3297 GCA_964657905.1 uncultured Stigonema sp. | reverse complement strand
GCTCTGCTGAGGTTAGCTTCGCTAAGATTAATTCTACTAAGATCGAGCCCGCTAAGGTTAGCCTCACTGAGATCGAGTTTACTAAGATCAGCCCATATAAAGAAAGTCTCTCTGAGGTCGATTCCACTAAGCCTAGCTTTCTTGACTAGCTCAATATCTTGTAACAGTGCATCCCATGATGTACCTTTGACCACCTTAGCAGATGCCAGTTCTAATCTCAAAGGAAGATAACCGACTGCTTTAGCTACAGCTTCTGCTGACTGATATTCTGTGCCACTGATGTCACGTCCTAGCTTTTTCGCTAGTAGTTCCATTGCCTGTTCTGGTCTCATTACATCTAGGTTATAGGTATCAGCTTTCAACGCTTCTGCAATCACAGCTTCACGAGTTGTTACCAGTACTTGACAACGTGGCCCACCTACATTAAACGCCTGTGCATCCTTCGTATTCCAAGCATCGTCTACTACAAGTAGGACAGATTTGTCGTGGAGCAAAGTCCGAAGATGGCTTGAAGTAGCCTCTATACTAGTGGCATTAAATTTGTAATCATCCAGAGCCTGTACCCAGCCACTTAATAGGGACAGAACATCAGGTTCCTGACCTAAAGTTGCCCAAAGAATACCATCATGAAAGTGGGCTTGTACATCAGGATCGTTTGCTAAATTTGCTGCTAAAGTAGATTTGCCTACAGGTCCTAGACCATGAGTAGCGCTAATTACCAAAGTACTTGCATTTGAAGACTTTTTAAGGAGACGAGCCTTCAATTCTTGACTCGCTTCCAAGCGTTCTACAAAGTATTTTGGTAATGGCGGTGCTTGCTGAGGAATTGTTGGTGCTGCTTTTGCACCACCATACTCAATTTCATCATCGAGGTCGCCCCAGGTATCTTCGCCTAGCCAGTCAAGATCATTCGAGTCTCTTGCCAAAGACGAAGGTATGAGATCGTCAATTGGTAAAGGCATCTCGACATCATCTACAGCCGAATACATCCTTGGCGTTGTCCTTAAAGCCGGATCGTACTCGTTAAGTAACTCCATACTTTGCTGTAAATAAGTCTCTGGACTCAGATAACCGTCAAATTCTGGTTGGAGATACAAAATCGGTAACGCCCAGTACATCTGGTGAACACCATAGGAAGTTACCAATCCTTGGCGCATCCGACTTACACACAGATCCACGGCATATCCTCGGGCGAGGTTGCGGTAAAACAATTGTGTCAGCGTCAGCGCCACATCATCGGGAATGCGTTCTGACATTGCCAAAACGCTCCTAATGCCTCGCTTCACCAAGCTTTCTGTGAGATTACGTTCACCTGTGTCTGCGATTGTGTCTGAAGTAGGTGCATATGCTCCTAAGCAGGAGTTAAATACTGCCATTTGAATGTTATTATTGACGAGCAAACCTGCCAAATCGTCACCACTTAAGGTTTCCGTTAAGCCAGTTCTGCTACTGACAAGATAAATCTCGCCGCCATTAGGACCTAAATTACTATGACCGGAGTAATGTAAAACGTGATATCGTCCTTGTTCTAAGGCTTGTGTCAATTCTTCTCTTCCTGGTTGTTCTAGCAGGGTCAGTTGAATTTGTGGGAAATAATTGCCGCCTTCAAGGTAGTGGAGTTCTGCTTGGATTTTAATAGCTTCTTGTTTCAGTAGTGAAAGACGGGCTTTATCGGTAGGGGAAGCGATCGCCATCAATACTTTAATCCCACTTTCGTCCTCTGGTACAGGCATATTTGTTGATGGCAGACGAGATGCCCCATTAACTCCACTTTGGTAGCGAGAAAAAGCAATATAAGCTCCTGTTGCTACTGGGCGCTCGCCAAAATGCATCACTTCCCAAGGCAGACGCGCTAATCTTGTGTCTTTTAACCCTAAGCGCAGGCGTAATACCTGTTGGTGATTTTGGGCAATTCCTTGCGCTGTAATCCAACTATCTCTGAGAGTGCCTTGAAACAGTGCGTAAGTGAGTTGTTGACCCAAGGCTACCAAGTTGACAGAGTTTCTTGTGATCGCATCCCCCTGCAACACTGACTTCAAAGGGTCATTCATCAGATGCCCAGCAGCTGTCAACCAGTCAGCTACAGGCCAACTCACCAGTTCTTCTGCCAATGGCACCCCAGGCGCGACTTGTTCCGTCCGCACGAAGTAGTCATTTTGCCCTACTGGGGTTACGGAAATGTGAAATTCCTGGGTCACAATTTTTGTTTGCCTCCTAAACTAGTTTGAGACGCAAGGTTTTCGAGTTACATGATGGTTACAGGCATTCTTTATAAGAAAGATACTTACTCTTAAATATACAGATTTAGTTATAAATATTCTGGATTTAGAGAAAAATCTACATTGAAGATACGTTTGTACTGGTGTAGTCGCTCTCTTTCACTCTTCCTCCAAATTACTGCCCCTACAAAGTATTGAAACCTCAAGACTTCCTCACAATCGATTGATACCATCCAATCAACTTAAGAAAACCTAATTCCTTAAATTCCCCATTTGGCAAGCTGCAAAGAGTGCCCGTGGGGATGCGTGTCTCTACACTGGTAGTCGATCTTAGAAGGCGATCGCCAATCTCTGTTTAGTCATGAACGATACTATACTCCTGCTCCAAAACGCTCAACAATTTCTCTTCCAATGATGTTAAGTAAGGACCTTTCACCTCTCCCAACTGTGAGTTTCTGCGTGCCTGTGTTTAACAACAGCTGACCAGAGTTTATTTCCAGAAAAATTCTGACTCTGGCATAAGATGTTCCTCATTTACCAGAGTCAGAAATCCCTGAACTCACTTTATCCTCTCGCATGGAAACACTGTCGAAATGACTATTTCTTCTTCAATACAGGAGTTAGATGTTCTGCAATCCCATCTAACTGGATAACACTGCACCCAAGCTTGTAAGCAAACTCAATAGATTCCCCTGCTCCCAACGCGCTGTAAAAACCCGTTGCAAATTTGATTGCCGCCTGATCGCCTACTGCCTTGTTCATTCCAATCACGTAGGGGATATGTTGAGCGATCGCCTCCGCCTGCACCTCTGAATAACAAGCATTCAGGACAACACACTCAACATGAGTGGCAAACACCTCAAACAGTCTAGCCAGCGCCACAGTCTCCACTAGTCGCACACTCCCAGCTTCATCTTCTAGTACTAGACCATCATCGCCTGAACCATGACCGCTAAAGTGGACAATAGAGGGATTGAAGTCCAATAACGATTGGTAAACATCTCGAACACGTACAGCCCACCGTTGCTTCAGGTCAAACAGTTCCCGTTTTTTAGCTCGTTGCAGTCCCGCGTTAATC
>CAZZXJ010000737.1:1281-3302 GCA_964657905.1 uncultured Stigonema sp. | reverse complement strand
GGTTGGGGGGGATCAACTGGTCCCACACTGCGAATATCAAAACCACTGCCATCCTGATTTTTGCTGACATCCTCTGGTTCCCAACCGCGTTGGCGTTCGTAATCCATCACATATTGCATAGCAAAAGCTTCCACCTCTGGGTCATTTTGCATCCCTGGATACTTGGATTCCACTGGTGCAGGATATACCAAAGCCGTTCCCAAATACGCCACACGCCCCGGACGAATAATCTTGAGATAATCTAGTTCACCTTGTTTACTTTTATACCGTTCCTGCAAATCCCGCACCTTGTTCTGGGCGCTGTCCCGTGCCACTCGGTAGGTTTCATCCCCCGCTGCTACCTTTGACGCTAACTTCATTTGAGTCAGTTGGGCATCCCGGATAGCAGATTCCATCGCCTGCTTTAAGTAATCTTGTCTTATTTGTAACTCGCGTTGCCGTTGCGATCGCTGTTGGTTCATTAACGGCAACTGCACCTTCACCTTCAACCAGTTTTCCACTTTTTGTTGTTCTTGGGGAGTTGGCGTGGCAACGGTATTGAGCGCAGATGTAGCGGATGCTTGATCTGTTATTCCTACCTTTAACTCATCCGTTACATCCGTTACCACTGGGGCTAAATTATGCAGACAGTCGGGCGAAATCAGTGCCAGTTCACCTGTAGATTTTTCCGCCACAGCACACAACTGTGCCTTGAGAACTTTATCTTTTCCTTTACGCCCAACACCTGCCACCTGCACTTCAAAAAAGTGAATGCTATAGGGTTGTTGGGCATCAGCGTCGAGAAATACAGCTGACTGCTGGGATTGATCTAACAGTTGGGTATCTAATCGTTCGACAATAGCCGCAAATAAAGGATGTCCCGGTGAGACTAAATCTGCATCTTGATGAGATGGATTTGCTAAATGTTCTTTATAAAATGTCAGCTTGAGATATTCTTTTTCTGCTGTGCCCAACCGTCGCACAGACTCCAAATTATTCGAGCGAAATTCTTCTTTGACATAAGTTACCCGCCACAACCCATCAGCACGGCTTTCTAAGTTCACGCGCAGATACTCACAAGTACGTTTAAAGAATTCTTCCACATAGCGCGGCATTAACCGCTGTTCTTCAGAAATATAGTCTTGAGTTTGGGTGCGATGAATCTGAGATAAATCTACATGGGAAGTAGCTAACGCCACACCAGTTGCTTGTTCTAAGGCTTCTAAGCGTTTGGGGTCAAGACGTTCAATTTGCTCCAAAACCTCATCTTCACTCTTCTTAGTATAAGTGGCTTCCCTGACCAGTTCCTCAAACCTGATATCATTAAGTTGCAGCAATTGTCCGATGACATCAAACACGCGATCGCCCATTGCTTTTCTAATTTCTGCCAACTTAAATAGCAACTTTTCTAATACCCGACCTTCTACCGTATTCACCGCCACAAAGTTAAAAATATAAACATCATTTGTTTGACCAATACGGTGAATTCTCCCCATCCGCTGTTCCAGCCGATTAGGGTTCCACGGAAGGTCATAGTTAATCATTAACCGACAAAATTGCAGATTAATCCCTTCTCCGGCTGCTTCTGTCGCCAAACAAATTTGCTTATTGAATTGAAAATCCTTCTGTGCTGCCTTTCTCGCTATAGCACTCATTCCCCCATGAATTTCACAAGTGCTGTAACCCCAATCTTTCAAATTTTTATTGAGATATTCCAGCGTATCTCTATGCTCAGTAAAAATTAGTAATTTCCCTCGCCCATCTTTTAATTCATCAAATTCTGTTTCCAGACATTTTTTTAATTCATTTAACTTAGTCTCACTACCAATATCAATTGTTTGTTGAGCTAGCTTAACTAATCGCTCTAGTTCCCTTAATTCTTCCCGCAGTTGGTCTAGTTGTTCTGCTACAGTAGACTCGATAGCTAATTCTTCTAATTGTTCCTCTTCACAGTCATCACTTTCTAACTCTGGATCAACTGGTTTACCCAAGTTAATTAAACGTTCCTTCTGTTCTTGAGGGGATAGTTCATCCAGTTCCTC
>CAZZXJ010000737.1:0-1181 GCA_964657905.1 uncultured Stigonema sp. | reverse complement strand
TCTTCTTTAATTCGCCGCAGGAACCAAGGACTATCCTCTAAACTTAACATCTGCGGATTTAGTTCGTTAGAAATAAATTGTTCTGGGTCAAGTAACCGTAAAAAGTTATGAAATTGCTTCACATCCCCCTGGTGCGGAGTAGCAGTAAGCAGCAAAATTCTTTCTGTCATTCGTGATAATTCTTCTGCTAACTTGTAACGTCCAGTGCGCCGTAAATCATCGCCTTGGGTACGCGCCGAACACTTGTGAGCCTCATCTATAATGACTAAATCCCAGTCTACTTGCAAAATACCAGGAGCGATATCATCGCGTTTGGCAAAATCAATTGAAGCAATACATTGACGAAATCTTTCCCAAGGATTACCTGCTAGTTGATTCTTTGCTAGTGTGGAATTGATAACTTCAAAAGTTTCAGAGAATTTGCTGCGTAATTCGTCTTGCCATTGAATAGTCAGCGGTGCGGGTGCGAGAATGAGTACGCGGTCAATAGCGTTTCGCAGTTTGAGTTCCTTTAACAACAACCCCGCCATAATAGTTTTACCAGCACCAGGGTCGTCGGCAAGCAGGAACCTCAACCGCACTTGCGGTAAGATTCTCTCGTAGACTGCTTCTAGCTGGTGGGGTAAGGGACGCACACCACTAAGACTCACAGCAAAGTGTGGGTCGTAGGCGAATGCTGTTTTAATCCGTGCTGACTCAATAAACAGGAAAAATGAATTAGCATCGACCGTCGCAACAGAAGTTTGCTGTTGATCAGCTAAAATCTCTTCAATGTCTGAGTTACTCAAAAGAGCTTCCCGCAATTCGCCCTCTTGGGTACGCACCTGTAACAATACGGTATCATCAATAACTGCGATCGATTCGACAGTGACACTCGCTGTGAATTGTCCAGGGATAGAAATTCGTTTTCCGATTAGGTGCATTGGTAATTGTTAATTGTTAATTGCTAATTGCAGTTTAGGTCAGAAGATTACATAACTATTAGCGCTTCTTTAATTGCCAGAGTGTATTGCTGTTGTGGGGAATATGCTCGATATTGTACTCAATCATTTAGAATTACTATATTGTGGCTTGTTTCAAAAATGATGACTACCGGGTTATTACGGTTATGTCTTCCTCCATTTTGAATCCTTAATGAAAAAGTAATTATTTGTAAATTTTCATCTTTAAATTTACCGAAA
>CAZZXJ010000736.1:0-3302 GCA_964657905.1 uncultured Stigonema sp. | reverse complement strand
GGGAGGGGTAGGGGGTGGGGTGCTTTTATTATAAGTAATCAAGCGGACATGATATAACTGAGGGTTGGAACGGCGCAGATTTGGCATTGTTAGGCGATCGCTATCGTTCTCAAGGTTTGACCGATTCCGGCGGCAATCCGCATTACAACTGACGATTTCAACTATGCACATCAAGTTTTGAGCTAAAAGCGCCCAGTCTAAGGGAATTCCAAAAAATAAATTATCCAAAAAATGGTAGGGTAAGTGCTTCTCCCAAGGGGAGACACTGACGCTACCGCAACGCTTACGCGAACGAGAGCGTAATGCGATCGCTCAGACATGGAGCTAAAAAGCGGCATGAGGTGCGTTCGCCGCTACCAGCGATTAATGCCACTTTTAATCATACCATTTTGCATACGGATAGTTATTCAGAATATTTTGATCTTTGCTCAGTAATATGTTGTTATTTAACAGAGCATTTGCTGTGATAATCCGATCAAAAGGATCGCGAGTCCAAGTAATCGTTAAAGTAATACTGATAATATCATTAAAGTTTTTATTACATATCTTTAAACCAATGTGAGCGGACAGATCAGAAATAATCACATCCGGTTCATCTTTAATACGTTTTATCTCATATAAATACTGTAACTCTAATCGAACAATTGCCGAAATATAAACTTCATTGTCATTAATTAAACTTTTAGCAATATCAGTTAATTTATCTGTCAAACCAGAATAGAGCCAGACTACTACATGAGTATCAAGGTAAATCAATATTAACCTGCTGCTCCCAACTGATATTAACTAAATCATCTGGATTTCCTTGAATGACATCAGGTTTAAAAGTCAAACTTTTCAGTTTATCTTTTTTTTCTATAGGAACAATTTTTAACAACTTTCCATTTTTGTTAATTTCTAATGGAATACCTGTTTCTAGTACCTCATCCAGTAGAAGCTCAATATTATTACTCAATTCCGTTAGTGTAACCTTTTTCATTGCATTCCTTAAAGATTCACATTGTTTCATGAGTTTAGATATCATAGCAAAAATTCTTCCCTTACCCTGAAGATTGTTATGGAATGAAACAACAATGTCTCACAAAGTTCAGTAGTCCTGTAGATGTAGTGCGAACAGCTACAAACCCCACAGTTTCGCTTTGATAAGTTCTGCATGGTTGAATATTATGCAGCAACAACAATTGCAAACTCCAAATTGCCAAGTTGGATTTTACTACCCACTGCACAACGGGGGTTGAGGGCTGATTGGCAGACTGGGGAGTTAGGCAGGTTGTGATTGTAGTTAGTGATACTTCGCATTGCTCCCAGCCTTGCTGCGATTGGTCAATTAGACTTACTCCAGCAGCTATATAGTAAAATCGTGATTCCAGAAGCTGTTTATCAGGCTATTGTCCTAATGTCTTGGCTACTGATCGATTAGATTATTAACCCAGCTACACAGTTGGTAATGGTACTTAAGAATGTACTGCTGTTTAATCGCATCCTCCCCAGAGAGACAAACTTCTATTTCCTTTCCCAGAATTTCTTTATAGCTACTCATTAATTCTGGGGCTATTAAAACTTTTCTCGTTTCAGGGTGAATTGTCAGTAAGTGATTATCAAAAAGTCTATGTAAATCGACCCTTAGTAGTAACCCATTTGCAAGATGGTGAGAATGCAAGCCATTATAAGGAATAATATGGGCTGCTTCAATAGCTTTTTCAACATGACATCCAGTAATTATACACTTAGCTCCATAAATTTTTATTAGGGCATCTCTAAATTCATCTTGTCCCGGGCGAGGCGGAGGAGATTTGTCTTTTTTAATTTTTAGAGTCAATAGACTATTTAAAAAATCAATATATTCATAATCTTCAGTTCGGAAGACCATTTTTTGATTTTTTGGCTCAAACCCATCAGGAAATCTAGTCTCTTCATCATAATATGCTTCTCGTAAAGTGCTAGCGCTATTCAGGCTAGTTTTACGCAAATCACTCTTTCGTAAGTCTGCCTTAAGCCAACTAGAACCACTCAATTTCGCTTCACATAATACAGCTTTGTAAAGAGTGGCTTTCCCGAACTTTGTATTAATCAATTTTGCTTTTGTTAGATCAGCATCATTCAGTTTTGCCCCATTTATAGCAACCGCCAAGGCGGTTTAGGCATAAACTAGAAGAAGTCCCTTTCCTTTTCGGAACGATCACGATCGCGCTCTCATATGCCCAAACCTTACAGTTACGACATAAGTCAAAAAGTCATCCAAGCCATTGAACTCGATGGTCTGAAGAAAAGCGGATCTTGTCTTCTGTTCAATATCAGTCGCAACACCATAGACTTATGGCTAAAGCGACAAGCTGAAACAGGTGACTTCCAAGCCTTGCCCAATCAGCCGGACGGTAATGGTCATAAAATTACTGACTGGGAAAAATTCCGCAAATTCGCCTCATCTCATGGGGATAAAACCCGCTTTCGTCATGGCTTCACTTTGGGAGGATCAGATTAGCGATGCCTGCGGCGAGCTACGCTAACGTACAATCTCACGAGCCCTGAAGAAAATTGGTTTTACTCGAAAAAAAAGACATATGGCTACCGTGAGCGCTCTGGAAGACAAACGACAGGCAAACAAGAACGCAGTTGTCCACCCTACCCCTGGAGAAAATCGTGTACCTTGATGAGTCACCGGATGGATAGCCGAGACGCATATGATTATGGTTGGACTTGAATTAGGGGAGCGCTTCCATGCACTCAAATCGCTCTCGTCGTGAGGGGCGGGTGAACATGATTGCAGCACTTTGTAACCAAAACCTGATAGCTCCTTTCACTGTTGAGGGAGCATGTAACCGAACAGTGTTTGAGACAAGGCTTGAGACTTGTTTGCTTCCAGCACTCGAACCCGGACAGGTCGTGATCATGGATAATGCCACATTTCATAAAGGTGGTCGCATTCAAGAACTGATTCGCTCCGGCGGGGTGTGAGCTACTGTACCTACCGCCTTATTCTCCAGATCTAAACGGGAAGTGAGAAATGCTGGTCTTGGTTAAAGAGTCGAATCCGCAAAAAATTGGGACAGTTTGATTGTTTACGAGATACCATTGAGGACGTAAGAGCGTTTTGCGTCCTAACCGCCTTGGCGGTTGCTATAGTTTTGCATTTCCTAAGTTCGCCTCAGATAAGTTAGCTCCCTCTAAATTGGCTTTTTCTAGAGTAGCGTTCTCAAGGTTAGCTTTTCTGAATTCTGTGTTTTTTAAGTTTGCTTCAGCAAGATTGACCGCTCGTAGGCTACAACGGTAAGGTCGCTCAGGTTCATTTTTATCACTAAAGT
>CAZZXJ010000735.1:0-3304 GCA_964657905.1 uncultured Stigonema sp. | reverse complement strand
TAGGCTGAGCTTGAGCTATGAGTACGGAGTCAGTATTAATTTTGTTAACCATGTTATTTGGAATACTCCATAGTTTGAACTTTCTGGGGCGCTTTGTCTTAAAAAGTACTTTTTTGTCAGCAAGGGTAAAAAACTTTTCTGCTTTTGTGCGAACACTTAAAACACAAAATGTTAAAGAACTGACAGGGCAACTAATCCCACAGATATTGTGGAGCCAGTCAACTAAAGTAATGATGACTATCTGCGCTTAATCTACAAACTTGAAATCCGTAAACTCTCCAACTGAGGGGTTCCCATGAGGATGAATTACCCCTGTGACCTGCTGCCAAAGCTCTTGTGGTACTAAAGAAAGTTCATAGGTGCGATCATCGCACTTATGGACATGATACCACTTTGTCTGGTGACACTGTTCACACCAAAAAGCTTCTACCCATTCTCTCTCTAAAGGAATTGCCGTTTGGTTCGATACCAGCGTCAATGCATGGCGCCGACTTATACCTCGTTGTTGCAACTGTCCTGGTCGATCAGCAAACAACTGATATTTTTGATTCATACTATTGATATCATGTCCGGTAAATCACTTATAATTTCCACTCCACCCCACCCCGCCAAAGCTGTGCTTTGTCTTCCCTCCCCGCGTGCGGGGAGGGGTAGGGGGTGGGGTGCTTTTATTATAAGTAATCAAGCGGACATGATATGACATAGCATCCATGACTTGGACAGTAAATAGGCCTTCGTTTTCAGCGTTTCCGATTTCGGTCACACCTTCTCTGCAATTCGACCTTCCTCATCAGTAAATATCAAATCAAGCCTAGTGGAAGGTTACGTTGGAGGGGACTGAGATCAAAAAGACCATCAAAGCCCATCTCCTTGTATTCAAGACTTTGGAGGACGTGGGTATGAAATTGAATTTAAACTCATCCCACCCTTTTTGGGAGTGGGCATGGGTGCGTTCCCATGATCCGTATGACCGAAGCGGCGATGTGTCGATTCGGGTCACCCTTACATTTAGATCACATAATGATTTATGCGTTCCTCAGGTATATTATCATGTTTAAAATTTATCTTCCTACAAGATATAAACAAATAATTCCACGTTTGATTGATTTTTTGAATATTGCCAAACGTTTTTTGCTGTGATTATGTGATAAGTAGGCGTAACTTTTAGGACGTAATTGAATGTCATTAAATGCATAATAGCTTGACACAAAAATTCAAAATCATTAAACTCATCCCACTCCTTTTAGGGGTGGGATTTCGTGGGCATGGGGCATGGGGCATGGGGTGCGCGGTACATTCCACGAGTGGAGTGCCATCATTGCCACAAGTCTTACTTCGAGTATGTTCTAAGTTATGTCAACTGGTAAAGGGAAAAAAAGAACAAGAAATATCCCAGTGTTTTATGAGGAGGTAAAGGAAAAACACTCAGTGATGTTTACACCCTTAGCATGGAAAAAGCTTCAGGCTTTGGCGATAGACACAGACAAGAGTGTAAGTGAATACCTGGAATCCATGATTAGAGAGATTGACTGCGATTGACTCAAATTCACTCCAAAATTAGGCGATCTGGTATTACGTCTTAGCTGAAGTTCCCCACAGCAGGACGCTTGCCAATCCAAGGTTTAGCGGCTTCCAATTGTGCAGCTAGGCTGATCAGGGCAGCTTCAGCAGCAGGTCGTCCCACCAACTGGACGCTAATTGGTAAACCTAGTTCATCCTCACCTACAGGAAGTGCGATCGCGGGTTGTCCGGTAGCATTAGCTGGCGGACAAGGAGCAACCCAATGAATAATCTTGTGAAATGTTTCCTCAGGACTTAAGTGCGCCCATTCCCCAACACGGATCGGAGAATGCAGATAAACTGGTAACACTAAGACATCCACCGTATCGAAAAACGCCACGATTTGTCGCGCCACCATCTGCATTTTGTAGACTGCTTGGAGGTACTCACCTGCTGAACCTGTTCGTGCCAACAGCCACCGGTTCAGTGGCTGCAACGCCTCAGCCGGAATTCCCGACGCGGCTACACTAGTTTGCCAAACAAATTGAAATGGTTCAACTAACCCGCTGAAGTCTGGACATTTCTCCTCAACGATGTGACCGAGTTCTTGTAATAACTGAACTGTTTGCAGAACACCTTGCTCACAGTTGGCGTCAGCTTTCCCCAGGGGAGGGATGCTGGTAGCATAGGCAATTCGCAAAGTACCAGGTTTTTCTCCAGAGGCTGCAAGAAATGATGGTTCTGGATCGCTTAACCAGTAGGGATCGCCTGTGACATAGCCCGACATTACGTCTAAAAGGGCTGCTGCATCAGCGACAGTACGTGCTAAGGGACCATTAGTCGCCAGACCACTGAGTCCATCCCCTACTGGTGCATGCGACACCCGTCCCCGTGATGGCTTGATTCCCACCAAACCACAGCA
Organism: uncultured Stigonema sp.; assembly: GCA_964657905.1. Taxonomy (GTDB): domain Bacteria; phylum Cyanobacteriota; class Cyanobacteriia; order Cyanobacteriales; family Nostocaceae; genus Stigonema. The sequence continues at coordinate 882 of CAZZXJ010000735.1, read as the reverse complement.
AGCCGCAGGTCCGCGAATTGAACCACCTCCATCTGAACCTTGGGCGATCGCACACAATCCTGCTGCTACCGCCGCCGCCGCACCACCACTGGAACCGCCTGGGGTGTATTCCAAATTCCACGGATTTCTCGCTGGGGGAAAACCCGTAGGTTCTGTGTAAGGAAACGAACCAATCTCTGATGCCGCTGTTTTCCCCAAAATAATAAATCCCGCTTGCTTAATCCGCGACACCACCCCATCATCATAGTCAGGGATATTGTTCAGCAATGCGGGATTTCCGTAGGTACAGGGGATACCCGCGACACGGTTGAGGTCTTTAATAGAAATCGGTACCCCAAAAAATGGGGGCAGTACATTCGTACTGGTCAGCATTTCTGTTTTGGCTTTGGCATCTGCTCTAGCTTGCTCTGCCGTCACCGTAAAATAACTTCCTAGTTGAGGATTCAAGCGAGAGATGCGTTCTAAATATATTTCCACCAACTCTGTTGGCGAGACTTCCCGACGACGGATTAACTGCGCCTGTTCTAGTGCCGTCGTAAAGGCTAAATCAATTTTATTCATGCGTTAATTACTATAGATTTTTGTATATTACTACCATTTTTTCGGCAATTTTTCACCTAAATTTTTAGTTATTGGGGATAAAGTATAATTTATAACTTAGATTCGCGCTCTTCTAATTCCATGACGCAGCAAACTACTGATTACGACAGTCCCTGGAAAGAAGTTATTGAGGTATATTTTACCCAATTTATAGAGTTCTTTTTCCCCCAAGCTTACACCGAAATTGATTGGCAACAACCTTATGAGTTTTTGGACACGGAATTGCAACACTTGGAACCGGAAGCGGAAATTTGGCGGCGTTTAGTCGATAAAGTGGCAAAG
>CAZZXJ010000734.1:0-3312 GCA_964657905.1 uncultured Stigonema sp. | reverse complement strand
GAAGTGAATGCGAGGCGAGCGTGAATGGGGTGAAATAACCAGTGGTGCTCTAAGTTACGTTAAGGAATGATCGCCCACTTTCAATATCCTGATCACATATTATGTCAAAATCGCTCCACCCATCAACCGCTCATTCCGATACTTCAACTCTTCCTTCATCAAATACCAACGTTCCAAACTTGCATCTATCTCTATCACCTTCTCTGCTGCTTGCCGTGCCAAAATTAACACTTCCTCATCTTCCAGTAAACTCGCTAATGTAAAATCTGGCACTCCAGATTGACGAGTTCCCAACACCTGACCAGGACCGCGAAAACGCATATCCATTTCCGAGATGAAAAAGCCATCCTGCGACTGTTCCAAAACCTTCAGCCGAGCTTCCGCATCAGGGCTTCTGGAACTACTCATTAACAAACAGTAGGACTGAGCTGCACCACGACCGACACGCCCCCGCAGTTGGTGCAACTGAGATAAACCAAATCGTTCAGCATTTTCAATGAGCATCACTGTTGCATTTGGCACGTCAACACCCACTTCAATAACGGTGGTGGAAACCAATATTTGCGTGTTATTCTCCCGAAATTTGTTAATCGCTTCGTCTTTTTCTACAGAACTCATGCGACCGTGAAGCAAGCCCACCTGAAACTCCGGAAAAATGCTCTCCTGTAACTTTTGATGCTCCTCCACAGCTGATCGCGCTTCCAGCTTTTCCGATTCTTCTACCAGTGGCAAAACTACATAAACTTGACGTCCTTGGGCAATTTCCCGACGGATCAGATCGTAAGCATTGGTACGTTCCTGAGCCGATAGCACCGTTGTCTGAATCTTTTGCCGTCCTGGTGGTAACTCATCAATTTGACTCACATCTAAATCGCCGTGTATTGTCAGCGCCAGTGTCCGAGGAATGGGAGTTGCTGTCATAGTTAATACATGGGGTTGCTCGCCTTTTTGCTGCAAACGTGCTCGTTGCTCCACCCCAAAGCGATGTTGCTCGTCAATAACTACCAAACCCAAACGTTGAAAGTTAACAGGATCTTGAATTAAGGCATGAGTCCCCACTAAAAGCGGCAATTCACCAGTTCCTAGCTGGGCATGGATTTGTCGCCGTTTTGCCATTTTTGTGGAACCAGTCAGTAATTCCACTGGCAGATACAGGAGATTAAACCAGCTAACTAACTTGCGATAATGCTGTTCTGCCAAGACTTCTGTAGGCGCCATCAGCGCTGCTTGGTAGCCAGATTGAATGGCAGCAAGAATGGCAATTACTGCCACAACTGTTTTACCAGAACCTACATCCCCTTGCACAAGACGATTCATTGGTACGGATTTTTGCAAGTCGTTGAGGATGTCGTTGAGAACTCTAGTTTGAGCGCCAGTGAGTTGAAACGGCAGGATCTCATAAAATTTTTCCACTAGCTCACCTCTGGAGGCAAGAATGGCGCTTGTTTGAATTTGCCGTGCTTTATGCTGACGCTGGAGTAACCCGAGTTGCAGGTAGAAAAATTCATCGAAAACAAGGCGGCGACGGGCAACTTGCAAGGTGGCGGTGTCTGTTGGGAAGTGGATGTTAGCGATCGCATCCTTCAATTCCATCAAACCATACTTATTGCGCAAGCCACTCGGCAGGGGGTCTTTGAGGTGGACACACGAAGGTAAGGCAGCAATTACCGCCTGTCGTACCATATCTGCCCCTATTCCCTCCGTCAAGGTGTAAATGGGCACTACCCTACCAATAATTTGCGACTCAATCGTATCTCCTGGATTTGCCAAAACTTCCAATTCTGGATCTTCTAGCACCAGACCATATTTACTTTCTTTCACCAACCCACAAGCCGCCACAATTGCACCTTCTGGGTAGCGGCGCTTTAAACTTTCTTGCCAAGCGCGACTAGTAAAGCGTGTACCGGCGAAAAAGCGGCTAATTTTGATTTGACCAGTTTTGTCCCGCAACTGCAACTCTAGAATCAATAGTTTTTTGTTGCGGGGGCTAGTAAAGCAGTTACAACGCTTCACCTTTGCCACTATCGTCACCGTCTCACCCGCCACCAAGTCCTGAATATTCACCAGACGAGCATAGTCAATATGGTCGCGGGGATAGTAAAAAAGCAGGTCACGCACTGTGTATAAACCAAGACGCGCCAACTTGTCAGCTTTTCTTGCTCCTATTTCTGGTAAATCGCTAAGTTTTTGGTCGATTTGGGGAGCCAGTCTCCGATTTACCTCAGCAACGATGGGAGATTTTGGGTGTAGGGGCGGGGTTCCCCCGCCCTTACTGGAGTAGGGATATGAAAACGATGGGGAAGATCTTCCTCCCTTATCTCCCTCATCTCCCCCTACTCCCCTCTCAGTCACTTGCTGTAGCTGGTGCAGATAAGAGCGAGTCTCGGAAACCAAGTTTTGTCTGTCTTCAAGGACAAGATTGGCATAGCCAGCAAATTGAGCCGCCAAATCTTGCCAACGACGGCGTTCAATGCTTGGCAAGGCTGTGGGGAATTTGCCGAACGTCAGAGTGAGAAACTCACTGAAGCGGTATTGTTTGCCCATCAAATCAGTGAAGCCCAGTTCTGCCTCTATTGCCAAGGCTTTCTGCAATCTTAGCCAATCTGGTTTGTCATTAGTCATTGGACATTGGTCATTGGGAGCCAGTACGCCCAAGCGGCTCCGCCGACAGTCACGCAACTGGCGTTCATTGATCATTGGTCGGTAGTAAAAAACATACAAATAACAAATAACAAATGACAAAGGACAAATGACTAATCATCAAACCAACTGGCACGCCATGCCGCCTCAGCTTCGGCAATTGACCGTTCCCGCTGTTTTTTTTGATACTCATGCCCTAGCTTGTTTAGCTGAGCTAAAATATTGCGAATCGGCTTGCGCTTAGACGAGAGTGTGGCATCGGCAAATTCAATTTCCCCAAGTCGCAGGTTTATAGCCATGATCTGTGTCAGGCTTGAATCTTCTGAGGGAAGCCCATTTTCAATTTCAATTACCAAGTTTAATAGGTTCGGTGGTCCTGGCATAACATCGGCAGATGCTTCTGATGCAGCCGCTGCTGCTTCTAAAATAGGTTCTGGTACTTTTCTGGGTAATATTCCAGCTTTTTGTAATAAAACATTAGCCTCATGAGAAACCTTTTTCAGCGTCTCGTGCGTCGATCTCTCCTGGTTCTGTTGCCATATGGCTAATTCTAGAGGAGAGGAGGGGGAGGGAGTAGGGGCAGTAGGGGGAGTCGGGATCGGCAGAGTCGGGAGAGTAGACGAAGTCGGGAGAGATGGAAAGGAGGTTGGGGGAGATGGAAATGTTGTCGGG
>CAZZXJ010000733.1:0-3318 GCA_964657905.1 uncultured Stigonema sp. | reverse complement strand
TATTAGCAGCTAGGGCAACTGGTCCTGAAGAGGAATGATCTCCACTTCCACCACCTAATAGAAGAAGAAGTAAGCCTAGACCGCCGGCTCCTCCGAGTCCGGCGGCTAGCCAAGGGAATCCGCCGCCAGCAGGCGCAGAGACAAAATCTCCAAGGGTTTCAGGAAGATCGAGACCCCCAACGTCTCCAAGGGTTTCAGGAATTTCCAGACTCCCAACTTCTGGGTCCAACAATACTGGAGGAGCGCCCACAAATTGATCTCCAGGAAGACCTTCCCCGTAGAGATTATCAAATAGCTTTGGAATCCCAATAGTTGGACGTTGAAACTCCCCGCCATTTGGGGACCAAGGCGAGGAGAGTAGATTAAGAATGCTATGCTCAATTTGCTGGTTATCTCCAGTGCTTAACGCATGTAACCCATTAGAGAGCTTACTCAAATAGAAATCTTTCATCTCTGGCGGCAGATTCATAGATTGAATCTGCTGCTCAACATTGGGAATTTTTGAAACCTCTTCCAGGAGGGCGCGTCCGAAAGAGTATTTTAAGTCCAGCAATCCATTACGGAGGCTAAGGGAGTTATCTGCTCCCGATAACGGAGACCAGTAGAAGTTCTTGGTTACGAGTCCTAGACCTTCCACAGGATTCTGAGCTACCGGACCGTTAAGAACATACCGATATCCGTCCATGATGGATGGAGAGTCATTTTGCCAGAATGAGGCGTACGGTATCTGGGGGAGATTGGGATTGTTTCCGTAGAAGGCGGCGAACTTACTGTAATTTTCTGGTCCTCCAGCTGCTCGTATCAGGAGGTCTTGGTAGGTAGCTCTGTTATTGGACTCAAGTATTTGATTGAGTACGGATCCAGTCTTATTACAAGTAAGACCAAAACCTACAGCACATCCAGGAATGCCTCGCATCAGGCTCGGATCTTGCCCCGACACTTGGTAATTGAGATACTCTTGCTCCAGTCCTGGTTGAACACCATAGCGCCCAACATTGAGTTGAGCGAAAGCAGACTGGCACACAGTCAGTACTGCGGTCACAGATGACAACGCGATGCAGAGTACACTAGGCGTGGACTTCCAACCAAATGCTGGAAACTGTCCCTTTCTCGTAGAGTAAGGTTGGGGACGCTGTGTAGGCTGTGCGTCGGTGTTCGCGATTCTTTTAACAATTGACTTCAACAAAATGAACCTCCTCAACAAAATAAAGAACCCCGCCTAAAAACCTGGGGAAGAACCTAACCTCTGAGGTGAGTCGATGTTGATCGTGATCGCTGTACCTTTGAGTGTTCCTCCTGTAAGAGAGTGGTATATGATAAAACCACGGTTTGGTTGATCAAATAGATAGGCACGACGCGAGGGTTGTATCTTTCCTTGCTTCACTAGGGATATGAACGTATCTATATACCTCCGTATACTTTGACGGCTCTCCGGACTTGTATTTGTATGATTATTGATCAGCATGGTAAACAAGTCTAGGGTACGGTTGTCTTGCTCCGAAATCAGACTTCCACTATTCAGGAAGGAAGTTGCTACGAGCTTTCCTTTAACCAGTTGAACCTTGAAAACAGTATAATAACTCTCATCGGCTTTCGACTCATTCCTGTAACACACCCAAGATCCGTCCGCGTTCTGTGTAAAACCTTGCTCTTGTAAGTAGGAAAGCGGAGAATTATTTTGCTTACTTACTGCTGGAGGTAAGGAATTATCTACTGAATCAAAAGAGCAAATTTTATGTATTGCTTTCTGTTGGGGAGCGGTGGGAGCCGCCTGTGCTATTGCAATGTAAGACATAGCACTAAACACAGAAAGAGGAAGAGCGATCGCATTCAGCAACCGAATAATCGTACTCATGTTCTTTACTTTCACCCTTGCTAAGTTGTGCATAATTTAACGAGGCTGGCGTGTAAATCGTGTTTGGCAAAATTTTGCTGTCTAGTCTGCTTTCTCATAAATGCACCTCTTTGTATTAAAGTTTGAGTCATCAGGGGGGAATTTACTGATTATTGTCTGCGGCAATTCTCGCAATTACGTAAAATTCCCAAGATAAAATGGCTCACTTAGTAAAACTTTTAGTAAATTTTCTGAGAACAATTCACCATGGAAGGAATTTACTCTCCGTAAAAATGCGGACTTACAGTTTCAGAGTGACTGGTTAGCTAAGTTTATTGTTCCTTCTAGGTAAAGGTATTCGCGCAGCCAGTACCTAACAACTGTGTCAACTGTGCGCGGGGGTTAGTAATGGCGCACCAAAAGCAGCCATCACACCCTGAATCGAAGTTTTAAAAGAAAGTCCATCCAATTCTCTAGAAAAACTGTAGAAGCAAAAAACTTGGATTGTGGAATTTTACGCAGGAATTGAGGATGTGCGTAACCTGAATGACCCAAAACACTGGTATTGAATGTGTTATCATATTCTGGCAAGTATTCAAGAACTAGATGCACTCCAACTACCCCCTTTGCGAGAATTGTTGAAGGTAAGGTTAGTAGCCTTATAAATAGCCCTGCTTACTTTTTTTAATTAAACCTGAGAATGATGATAATTTGACAATGATACCACTATTCTGTCATTGCAACTTTAACATCCGCCTCTAATTTGACTTTAGCTTCCTGGAACTCCTGACCCAGTTCAGCCAATTGTTGATCATTCATAAACTTTCGGATCGTGGTGAAGATTTCACTTTCTTCTTCTTCTACATGATGCTGAACCGCTTTTTTTAGCTCACTAATTTTTGTTCTGAACTCATAGTCTGTCGGTTTGAGTTCCTTAATTTCCTCTAACAGCACTTTGGCTTCTTCGTGTTCTTTTTCCGCCTCTGCAATATATCTTTCAGTTGCTTCATATTCCCGTATTGCTGGGTAAAAGATTAGCTCTTCTGCTCTAGTATGTAAGCTCAATTCTTCATAGATTTGATTGAAGCACTTATACATTTTTGTGTTATCAACCTTTTCTGCTGCTGCAAAAAGCTGCTCTATTTGGCGATGCTCCATTTCAATCAATGAAAGGATATTTTTTGCCTTAGCATTAGCCATTTTGTTTTGTTCCCTGATAACCATTGATTTTTTAAAGGTGGTAGATATGTATAATATAAGACATTTAGATTATTTAAGAATCAGTACCAATAACTATACATTCACAATCATCATGCCTTAAAAATTCTCACAACTCCAAACTGATCAGATCATGTTAGTACTTGGGCTTGAACACTAAAAACATTAATTAGTTTACTAGCTTCAAGTTTATCAGATTGAAGAAGGAGTCAGAAGTCGTGACGTCAGTCGTCAGAATCACTTCCGTTGGGGATTCTGACCCCCAC
>CAZZXJ010000732.1:0-3333 GCA_964657905.1 uncultured Stigonema sp. | reverse complement strand
CAAAGTCCCTTCGGGTGACGCTCCTTCGTCGCTAACGCTGACGCCGGAGTACCGGAAGATCGCAACGCTTACGCTAACGCCAGTCCCCTCTGTCGGGAAACCCTCCTTCTCCCAAGGGGAGACGCTAACGCGAACAGGGCTGGACTCACCGCCTACGCGGACTAATGAAAAATTATGAGTTTTGAACCCGCGCAGGCGGGTTTGGTTTGTGTAGTAGCGGTTTCAACCGCCCATTTTTTCTTAAGTTGACACCAATGGGCACTGCCGTGCCCCTACCATTGTATTTGTATCACCTAGCTATGGGACATACATTACTTCAGCTTCTTGTTTACCCCTCAAAGCTCCGAGACCAGCTTTTCTTTCTATGTAATCGGCTAAGTTGATAAAATCGTCGCGTGGATAGGATTTTCCGCCAATCAGGTCAAATGCCAATGTACTCTTAGGATTATCTGGGCTTTCTAAGATATGTATACCCCAGTAATAAAGTTGGTCACTGGCGCGAATACACACTTCTTCTGGGTCTATACAGTGAAACTTATTATCTGTTTGGCTAACTTCTTTATAAGTATCGAAATAAACATTTTTCAAAAGCCGTAAGCGCTGGCGACCTGGATCTTTGAAGTTGTTAACCAGTACAAACAGGTGTGCATTTGGATTAATTTGACGTATTAATTGAACAGTATCTTTAATAACTTTGCCATGCTTGTTGATTCCAAGCGGATTTAAGGTTGTTGGTATGATGCAATATTGGAATTTCTCAACTAGTTGTCTAGGATTGCGTTCCAGTGCAGGTGAGCAATCACAAATCACTATTCTACTATCGCGGGCAGAATCTTCATGCCAATCATTGCCATCAAACACTTCGATACTTGTACCAACACCTTTAGAATTAGGAACAAAAAGTCCATCGCCTACAAGCTTTTGCAAGTTTTGTTCTGGGTCTAAATCGACAAGCGCTACATTAAATCCTTGTAAAGCAAATGCTCCTGCTAAATGCCCTGATATAGTTGTTTTACCCACCCCACCTTTGCATGTAAAAATGCCAAAATACACTTTCTCTGATTGAGTTTGGTCTTCATTACTCTGATCTTCGTAATCAATGCCATAAATCCCCAGAAGCTTCTTTTCCTGGGCAATGCCACAGCGGATTTTAGCATCTTTTCCCCAGGATCTTATTAAAGATAGTGCTGGTACGCTAAAACCTTTTGTAGTTACGAACAAGCCAAAATTGAATTTTTTGCCTTCATTAGAATCTAAAAAATTAGCAAATTTTAAAAGCTGTGGTGCTGCTACATTATTTCTTATCCATTTTACCTGGACAGCGCCAACTAAATTTCCTTTTTTTACAAATAAATTATAATTAGGCTGGTTTGCTTTGGCCGTTATAACTGTCCACCCCGCCCCATGGAGAAGTTTTACTACGTGCTGTTCAAAATGGGTATAGTCTTGAATGTAAGCAGGCTCCATAGATATTGTCAGAAAAAACGACTAGAAGAGCGTTAGCGTCTTAGTTGAGGGAATGTAGCTTTTAGACATAAGTGCGCACTCATAGGTAGATACACGATGTAATCGTCCCAATTCAGCTACTCAGTACTTTTGTCAAAAATTCAAAAGTTTTCCTGAGACTAATTTTTACAAGTAGCGTAAGTCACTTTCTCCTAAAACTCTGCTCTAGTCTAACATCTACAATTCATTTACAGGCGTTACGAATATGTAAAGCGATATTTAAGGATCTATCACTACATAGATCAACCCCGCTTACAGGTAGCGCTGAGCATAATCTTAGCTGAAAATCAGCTAACTACAGTATAGTCACGGTAATTACATACGATTCAGTAAACTTCTGGCAAAAAAACCCGACGAATAGAATTCTCGTGGCGACTAAGGTTTAGGTTTATTTGCGCCCACCTACTTAGTCACCTTTAAATTGTTATTTGGTGCAATTTAAGCTCTCCTGAGCAGAAGTCAAAAACAAAGTAGCTTTTTAAGTATAAATACGAAAAAGAATATAGCAACCATAAATTTTTCAATAAGTTATTTTGGTAAGACAAATAAGATGTTGATTTTTAGTTAAGCTGGAAGCGCGGATCTGAGGAGTGAAGTCAGCGTTATGCACTTGTTGTTATCTGGACCGTTAAAAGTAGAGAAATTGACGGTTAAGATTACAGATTTACCGGCTTCTTTACATGGAACAAAGCTGGTGCAATTGTCTGATCTGCATTACGATGGTTTGCGGCTGTCGGAAGAAATGTTAGAAAAAGCGATCGCCCTCAGTAATGAAGCGGAACCCGATTTAATTTTATTAACTGGCGACTACGTTACTGACGATCCATCACCAATTCTTCAACTGGTGCTACGACTTAAACATCTACAAAGTCGTGCCGGGATCTATGCCGTACTCGGCAACCACGATATGTATTACAGCCACTCAAAAGTAACTGTTACAGATGCGCTCAATAGCATCGGAATCAACGTTCTCTGGAATGAAATCGCCTATCCGCTAGGAAAAGAATTGCCCCTGGTTGGGCTAGCTGATTATTGGTCACGGGAATTTAACCCCATTGTCATCAACCAGTTAGACGCTGCAATACCCCGGATCGTATTATCCCACAACCCAGATTCCGCTGACATATTGCAACAATGGCGAGTGGATTTGCAACTGTCTGGTCATACCCACGGCGGTCAAATTGTGATTCCAGGAATCGGTCCTATAATAATGTATTATAAAAAAGTCATTCGCAAACTTCCCAGAAAATTGCGACGAAGGATACCATTATTGCGAGCAGACTGTACAAAAGTGGTGCGACATTGGGAATGGTTCCAAGGCTTTCACAAGGTAGGAAAAAATCAACTATACGTCAATCGCGGCTTAGGAACTTATTTTCCCGGACGTCTATTTTGCAGACCAGAAATTACTGTAATTACGTTAATTAGTCACTAGTCAAAAATTTTGAACTCTGGACTTTAGACTAAAACCGCCAACAGCTACAACAGATAAATATCCGCAGCTTTTAGCGGTTTTTGAAAAATCCTATTGCTTCAGATGCGTAAGTTACTGACCAGAACTGCTCGTACTATCGTTACTAGAACTAGATGAGCTACTATCTGTTTTAGTATCTGTTTGACTCTCTGGATTTATAGGAGAAGTGCTACTAGTGGAGTTGTTTCGCGTCTGTTGAGTCGGTGTGCTACTTTTGTTGGTTTGTGACTGCCTGGAGTTTGGTTGCGTTGAAGGTGTAGGATTTGCCGTAGGTTGCGATGACGTAGAATTTTGTCGTGGGGCTTGTGTGGGTGCTGGGCTTGCTGATATTTGTGGTTGGGGAACAAAAATGG
>CAZZXJ010000731.1:0-3345 GCA_964657905.1 uncultured Stigonema sp. | reverse complement strand
ACACCCCACACCCTGTTCATGTTATTTGTCAGAATCATGGAAGCTTTAGCTCTTGACCAGTGGTGAAGGCTGGTTCCATCTGCTGGAGAAAATAAATTCTTCTAAGGGCTTGCGGCTACGCGGGGCTAATGCTCGTTGCCGCAATCTTTCTGACAGAGTCTCTGCATCTCCTAAATAACCCAGCGCGATCGCAGCTACTGGCTCATAGCCTTCAGCAATGCTGTAAACCTCTCGCGCTTTAGGTATGTCAAATCCCGCCATTTGGTGGATAAATAGCCCCAATGCTGTTGCTTGTATCGCCAAGTTGGCAACCGCCGCCCCGATGTCGTGAAAAGCATGTCGGTTTTCCACACCGTTCCGCTGAAAGTAAAGCTTTGCCACAGAAAGCATCAGCACCGGAGCATTCTGGGCCCACTCTTGATTACCTTCTGCTAGGCAACCCAATAGACGACCAAACTCAGCTTGGTTGTCTTTAGTGGCAATAATAAAGCTCCATGGCTGCTCATTGAAAGAAGAAGCTGCCCATCGTGCTGCTTCTAAGACACTGCATAATTTTTCTGGCTCAACAGACCGATCTGAGAAAGCCAGAGGGCTCAAGCGTTGCCGCAGCAAATCTTCGATTGGATATTGAGTATCAGATGTTTTGTCTATCATCAGACTGTTTTTAGGAGCATAGTTTATCATGCGTATAGTTCAATTCTATTGATATGAATGCGAGATTTTACCAGTTTGGTCTCGAATATAGAGAAGTATCAAGAAACAGCAGCGTAGCTCTGGGAATACCAGAATAGCTACGCCGAGCATGAGCAAAGGGTTGTGATCACTTGTGAACACAGCAGTCTGCCAGTTAGCGATCGCAGATGGTTGATTCAGGATCTGATACACACCGATGTCTACCTATTGCGGAGGATGGCTAGCAACTAGAAGTGCAATTTTTGTAAACGCCGACACACTTGCCAACTGGAAATCCTTAGAATTGCTTCTGATTAACTGCTGCTTCGTCTTTAGGCGGTTCCTCAGCAGTTAACTCATCGATGAGCGTGACAATAACAGCAGCAATTGGGACTGCTAGGAGTACACCAAAAAATCCTAATAACTTACCCATGACTAGAAACGTTAGAATTACCATTACAGGGTGAAGATTTACTTGCCGACCCATCACCAAAGGCTGAATGATGTGTGCATCTAGCTGGTTCAGAATTAAGAACAATACGAGAACAAGCACCAGTTTCAACGGTGAAAGACTAAGGGCAACTAATGCTGGTAAAACAGTGCCCACAATTGTACCAACGTAAGGAATCACCTCAAGTAAACCCGCAATTATTCCGAAGGGAAGCGGGGAAGGAACTCCCAAAGCCCAGAGTCCAAGTGCTGCGCCTAAACCCAAAAATATCATGGCAATCCCTGTACCAAAAATCCAACCCCGCAATCTCACCTCGACCGCCGATAGGAAGTGTTTAAAGTTTTGGTGATTTCGGCGGGGTACGAGCCGGAGAATGCCATTAATCAATGAATTTGGGTCGTATGCCATATATAAAGCTAGAATCAGTGTAGCCACAAACTCAAGCGGTATACCCAAGGCTTCACGCAAAACAAGTGGAACTCGGCTCAGTAACTCTTTGGCAATGTTCTTTAATTGTGTTATTCCTACAGAGAGGTCTGGAATCAAGCTATTAGTGCGGTGAAGTTCTTCAACCCGTTCACTCAGTGTACTCAAGTAGGTTGGTAGTGTCACTAATAACTTTTGAGTTTCTGTAATTACATTCGGGATGACTACAGAAACAAGTAATACGCCAAATCCCCCGATTAATCCAATCAATATAAAAACGGCGAGCCACGGTGATTTTACAATCCTTTGTAACCACCGCAGCAGTGTGCGCAAGATTAAGGCAATTATTGCCGCAATAGCAATCAGCTCCAAAACTGGTAAAAGTCTGTATAAAATGTAAAGTGATACCGCAAGAAAGACTGCCAGGGGTGCGCCACGAGTTAGTTGAGACCATCCACTATCTGTATCATTACTTGCCATTGCTATCTCTTTTACCTCCCCACACGTACACCTTAGCTAAGCTTTCAATTCTGACTTATTTCTAGCCCCTAAATTTATTGAGGGACTCTTAATTTTTAATTTTTAATTTTCCGAATCAGCTGACGAGCGCTTTCTGATTTCATACAGCCCCAGTAACAATACGGAAACCCCTAAAGGGAGAAAATAGTAGATAACCCGGTAGAGGACTAAGGCGGCAAATACCTTGGTAGCAGGAATTGTTGGTGACAGTAGCAAAAGTATCACTGTTTCAAACACGCCCAACCCGCCTGGTACGGAGCTTACCAGTCCAGCAATCTGACCCAGGAGGTAAATGCCGAAAAAGGCTGGGTACGACAAATGTGTGGTTGATGGTAGCAAGACGTAAAGTACTGCAACGGCAATGCCCCAGTCAATAGAGGAAACGATTACCTGCGCAAAAGCTAAATCTAGAGTTGGTAGACAGAAGGAGCGGGAGCCAATTCGTAGCGATCGCTTTAGCCTTAAACTTGTTAGCAAATAAGCGACATTTATTGCCAGCATTGCGATGCCGATGGGATGCACTGAGGTGAAAGGCAAATGGAGCAATTTGGGAATCGCTAGAGGCTCGACTGAAAATAAGAAACCACCAACTGCACTTAATCCCAGCCAGAAACTCAGGTTGGCAAAGGCAATTATCTGAGCAATTTCAACTGCTGATAAGCCCCAAAACAGGTAAAGTCGATAGCGAATGGCGCTACCAGTGAAGACGGCGAAGCCAACAGTGTTACTGACCGCGTAGCTGGTAGCCGCAGCTAGGGCAATCTTTCGGTAAGGCAAAGGATGGCGAATGTATCTGCAAGCTAGGACATCATACCAAGTCAAGACCAAGTAACTGAGGATTGTCAACCCCAGTGCTAGTAGTAAGTGGTTAATGGCAGCAGTCTTGAGGCTATGCAAAATCTCTTGAATGGTGTACTGCTGCAATTGCTGACTGATAGCCCAAATAGAAACACCAAAAAGTAGTAGTCCTAGGAGTGGTAAGCCAAAGCGAGTGAGGCGTTTTAGCTGCATAAGTCGTGAATTGATGAAGCTGGAACCAAAGTGTGCAGAAAATGTTGATTTACACTCATCGCATAGCCATTCTTACTCAATAGTCTCAGTAGACCCTCCTCATCTAATATGAGAGCAGGTCTATTTTAAGGATGCTGTCTTCTAATCTACTAGATCATCTATAACAGGGCGTAAATTTGCAGCTAAGTCATCATCGGAAGACGAAACCCTGCTTCTTCATAGGTAAGACATAGCATAGACACAAGGGATCTGTGTAGAGGTGTATA
>CAZZXJ010000730.1:0-3348 GCA_964657905.1 uncultured Stigonema sp. | reverse complement strand
GTAGCGAGGTTCATGACCCTTCGGGTGACGCTCGTGCCTCGCTAACGCTACGCTAAAGAGTAATTCCTTCTCGGTTTCTAAATTACTAAACTAAAGTATAAATGTGTTAAATCGCCTGCTTGAATTTGTTCTGCTGTTTGAAGTTGAAAAAAAATCAAATAATTTTCTAGTTTCTCTACTACTTGTTGAATATTCATACCAAGAGGAAGATGGTGCAAAAGTTGAAGCCTTAAAAGGTGAATAATATATTCAGCAAGATTAAATCTGGTGAATAGGGAGGAGTGTAAATAAATTCCACTAAAATTTTATTTTGAATGTCCAATTTTGATAGATGCTCTGATAATTGAAGAATGCATTTTCTTTTTAGGTGTGGAGTTATTATCTAAATTTACCCATCATCTTCCCTCGTCACCTTTTGTAATATTTTATATTGATGTAGGTTAAATCTATGCTTCAGGGATATGCATCTATGAGTAGTACCTACGACCAGAGCCTAGTAGCGCTGTCAATCGTGATTGCAATACTGGCCTCTTATACTGCCCTCGATCTTGCCGGACGAGTGACAGTAGCCGACGGGAGGAGTAGGCTGGCTTGGTTGATTGGTGGCGCGATCACCATGGGAATCGGTATCTGGTCCATGCACTTTGTTGGTATGCTGGCATTCAGTCTGCCAATGCCGCTCACCTATGATGTCTGGACTGTATTGTTCTCAATACTGCCTGCGATTGTCGCTTCCGGAGGTGCACTTTTCCTAGTTAGTCGCCGCGTTTTGATCCGGCAGCAATTGCTGGTTGGCGGTGTATTGATGGGCATTGGCATTGCGTCCATGCACTATATTGGCATGGCGGCGATGCGGATGGAAGCAAGCACCCTGTATGACCCGCTCCTATTCGCGCTGTCTGTGGCGATCGCCATTGGCGCATCGATGGTAGCTCTAGGGATTGCGTTTCATTTGCGTGCACAGACAAGTAAAACCGGGAGGCAGATCAAGTGTTTGAGTGCGCTGGTCATGGGGGCTGCCATTTCTGGAATGCACTACACGGGGATGGCATCTGCCAGGTTCATTCCCACCCACGTTGCTGCTGTAGCCGTCACCCACACAATGCAGGCTTCCCTAACCAGCTTAGCTGTTGGCATCGGGTTTGTTACGGTAGTCATCCTCTGTTTCACGCTGCTGACTTCTTTCGTCGAAGAGCATTTGGTTGGTCAAGCGATACTTCTCAAACAGCAAGAAGCTGAAGTCGAGCGATCGCAGCTATTTACAGACATTACCTTACGTATTCGGCGATCACTTAAGTTGGAGGATGTTCTCAATATAGCTGTCGAAGAGGTTCGTCAAGCACTGAAAATAGACCGGGTAATCATCAATCGTTTCAATCCTGATTGGAGTGGGATCATCATTGCTGAGTCAGTGGCAGACGGTTGGCGAAAAATCATTGGGCAAACCGTCAATGATCCTTTCTGGGACGGTTACATCGAAACGTACAAAAATGGTCGGGTTTCGGCTACCAATAATATTCATGAAATGGGTTTTAAGGATAATCACAGGGAGGTTCTAGAAGGCTTTCAAATCAAAGCCTACATAGTTGCACCTATTCTGAATGACAATCAGCTTCAGGGTTTATTGTGTGGTCATCAGTGTTCTGATTATCGGACTTGGCAGAAGCCAGAAGTGGAATTATTCAGACAATTAGCAATTCAAGTTGGAATAGCCCTAGAACAAGCAAATCTCCTGTATGAGCTAAACGCTGCGCAGTCCGTGTTGCAGATGCGAGACCGTGCTATTGCCGCAGCCAGTAACGGTATCGTCATTACCGATCCTAGACTTGCTGACAATCCGATCATCTTTTGCAATCCTGCCTTTGAAACAATCACAGGCTATTCGCAACAAGAGACACTTGGACACAGCTGCCGATTTCTGCAAGGACCTCAGACAGACCCAGCCACTGTTGAGCAAATACGCAGCGCAGTGCGTGAGCAGCGTGAGTGTCAGGTTGTGATCAAAAATTATCGCAAGGACGGTACACCGTTCTGGAACCAATTGAATGTTTCTCCAGTGCGAGACGCTAGTGGAAAAGTTGTAAATTTCATTGGGGTGCAAGCTGACATCACTGATCGCGAGGCGGTGGAAGAAGAAACAAGGCTTAGTAAAAAAGCTCTCCAACATCAGCTAGTAAAACTGCTGAGTAATGTTGAAGAAGCATCTACAGGCAACCTCACTGTTCGTGCTGAAATTACAGTGGGCGAAATCGGAATCGTGGCTGACTTCTTCAATGCCATCATTGAAAGCCTAAAACAAATTGTCACTTCTGTAAAACTTGCTGCCCAGGAGGTGAATATTTCTCTCGGGGAAAACTCTGATGCCATCCGCAAGTTGGCAGATGAAGCGCTCCTCCAGGCTGAAGAAATTACCCGCGCCTTAGAATCGCTGGATCAAATGGTCCTCTCGATTCAATCTGTGGCAGATAGCGCTTATCAAGCAGCAGTTATGGCCCGCAAGGCTTCTAGCACTGCTGAAGCTGGAGGGGTAGCAATGGAAAATACTGTTTCCAGCATCATGAATTTGCAATCGACAGTAGCAGAAACAGCTAATAAGGTAAAGCGTCTAGGCAAATCTTCTCAAGAGATTTCTAAAGTTGTGTCGTTAATTAACGAAATCGCTCTGCAAACTAACGTGTTATCAATTAACACGAGTATTGAGGCTGCTAAGGCAGGTGAAGAAGGTCGGACTTTTGCAGTGGTGGCGGAAGAAGTCGGTCGATTAGCGGTTCAGTCAGCCCAAGCAACTAGAGAAATTGAACAGCTCGTGGAAAATATTCAATATGAAACCGAGGAAGTTGTCAGTACAGTGGAACTGGGAATGACTCAGGTGATCGAAGGAAGTGATCTAGTCAAAGATGCCAAGCTTAGCCTAGAACAAATAATAGATGTGTCTCGTCTGATCTCGGAGTTGGTGCAGTCAATTTCCATGGCGACAGTATCTCAATCTCAAACTTCTCAAGCGGTGACTTCCTTGATGAAACAGCTTGCTAAAGGATCTCTACGCACAAGCAATTCCTCTCACCAAGTGTCAGGCTCTCTAGAACAAACCATACATGTGGCGCAGCAGTTGCAAGCATCGGTCGATGTATTCAAAACCGATTCCGAATAATTCGTAATTTTTATCCCACGTATTCAGGCGGGGGATTCAAATAATGTAGCAAGAGCATGTTTTCTTTGGGAGCCTGCCCTGGCGAATGGAATTCGCGGCTATACAGACAAAATCCACCTCCGTGGGTTTCAAATTCCTGGAATCCTTGTTATGCGGTGAGTCCAGCCCTGTTCGCGCTACTCGTCTCCCCTTGGGAG
>CAZZXJ010000729.1:0-3356 GCA_964657905.1 uncultured Stigonema sp. | reverse complement strand
TCGCGTCTCTACACGTCTGCTATACACCCCACCCACCCTTAACCGAACCGTATTGCATTCGTCAGAAGTCAGGACTCAGGAGTATAGCTGTATTGTGACTCCTGAACGCCAGTCGCCTGGGCGAGAGAAATCCCGAAGTTTGCTCTGTGGGGAAACCAACGAAAACCCGTATAGGCGCACTGGCTCCTCCTTGCAACTTCTCTCAGCCGGCAGCGCTAACTCCTCCTGGCTCCCAAACACCACGACGCATGCAAAATCAACACATATCGGCTGAGCTTCTCAGGAACTGAGAACTAAGTAAGTCGGCGTAAAAAATTAAAGGTTTGTAGTAAGCGCTTTAGCGCTGAAGCTCTTACTAGGAGCGAACCTATAAGCTTTACTTTTCTTTACATAGTTCTGTTTATTCGCGCCAACTTACTTATCTCAAAGAGAACTTTTTAATCAGTAGCAACCATCACATCCGAGGATTTGATTAGGGCGTATGCCTCTTTTCCCTCGAACAGTTGAAGTTTGTCCACTGACGACTTGGTAATGATTGCAGTCATGACGATTCCAGGAGCAACTTCTAAGGTTACCTCGGAATTAACGGCTCCATCCACAATTTTTTTCACAGTAGCCTTGAGAGCGTTACGCGCACTAACTTGCATGTTTTGATTTTCCCCTTAGTCGTTTTAACTCAAATCTTTCACCTGCTCAATGAACAACCCACAAATCAATTTGCACAGCCATTAGCGCTCATTCCTTTCAACAGGATGGTAAAAAGCATTCAGTCCATTAAAATGAGCTTGTAGAAACACAAACCGGAAATTTATTTGCTTGCGGGTGAGAACGTTGCTGCAAGATATGAATTGAACTCACCAATAATAGCAACTGTTAGATATTAGAGTAACGTCATAGCTGCCAACATCAATATTCTTAATTAGTTTTTAATGTAGAAAAACTGTTCTCGCGCAGTGTGATGTGATGTCCAAAAAGTTTTAAAGTATTAACAAAGACTTATTATATGAATGCTTGTTGAAGAGTAAATGTCAAAATAAATGCTTTTAGTTTCAGTAAAAACTCTCCTTTAGGTATTATCCCAAGAAATTTTGTCCCAGTGCCCCAAAGGGCGAAAACCTTTTCTACAAGTCATTGTTGACCTTACAACCCTAGAGAAATTTGGTAAATTCAAGTCTTTTAAGAATTTAGTCACGTATAAGTAGGTGGGTGGGAAAATTTATAACTATGTCATTGCGAGCGAAACGAAGTGGAGCGAAGCAATCACAAGGGTTTTGAGCATTTTACATTTCGTTACATAGTTAGGTTTATTTGAGCCAACCTACTTAGGCAAATACCGAACTGGGTGCGATCGCGCTCCTTGACAAAGCCTTCACTCAAAAGCTTTGATATTTCTTCAGGTTTTCGGATTTCCGCCTGTCCGAAGCCGTTTAAGTAGTTGTGCAAAATTAAATATATATTTGTCCGCCGCGAGTGGAGCGAAGCGTCACGTAGACCCCGAAGGGGGCGCACCCGTTGGGTAGCAATCGCTTCTGTTTTGGAGATTGCTTCGCTACATTACCCAGTCGCTCGCGAGTGAGCGCGGGCAGGCGCTCAGCCGCAAGATGGTATGGGCGATGCTGCGGGGACTGGCGGAACGAGCTGGATTGCCCCTGACCGCTCACCCGCACATGCTGCGCCATGCCTGTGGCTATGCCTTGGCGGATCAGGGCGCGGATACGCGGCTCATCCTTGATTATCTGGGGCATCGGAATATTCAGCACACCTTGTCGCTGTAGTCAGCGAGCGCTGGGGCAATATCGCCAAATGTTTTCGGTATTAATCCGGCTGTACTGCGGACATATATTGTTCATCAGTAACCTTTTCCAGCCAATCGACAGCCTTGCCATTGAGCGCCTCCTGAATGGCGATATGGCTCATGCCAGTAGTGGCTGTTGCGCCATGCCAGTGCTTATGCCCCGGCGGGCAACTAATAACGTCACCAGCACGGATTTCCCGTTTCGGCCCGCCCCAGCACTGCGTCCAGCCGCAGCCGGATACCACAATCAAATTTTGGCCCAAGGGATGAGTGTGCCAAGCCGAGCGCGCGCCTGGCTCGAATGTCACCAAGCCGCCGGAAACACGGGCTGGCTCCGAAGCGCTGAATAATGGATCAATACACACATTGCCCGTGAAATATTCTTCCGGCCCTTTCTGTGACGCTTGCGATCCGCTTCGCTTGATCGTTTGCATGTTATTTTTCTTTTATTTCACTTACTGGATAGCCGTAGTTTATTTTAACCCACATTCCGAAAAGATCATATCTCGGCTCAATGCCAAGGTATTCCTAATACTTTAGGCTAGAAAACCCAAGCCTAATGGCGGGGGTGTTGATAGGAAATTTATGATTTAAGGCTCATGTCAGATGAAAACTCAAATTTTATAATTAAAGTTAAAAACGCTTAGAGTATTAAACTTAAAGGAAGCTAAATTCTGTGAAGAAAATAGTTGTTGCTGCAATATTGAGCTTGATCGCTGGCTCAACGTCTTTACTTTTTACCCAAGCCGCTAAAGCTGACCCTGTTGTTTCCTGTTATCCTGTTACTGGCAACAGGGTTCTTAAAGAATCGGCGGCGGATCACCCCCATGCTTATGCAGATGGTTATCGAGAAGGAGAACAAACCGCCCGCAACAGAGAAGCTTATAAACCTCGGACTGTGGGAGGTGAATTTGCTCGTGGTTTTGAGGATGGGTATTTTAATCGACCTTATACTGGTCAAGAGAATGTTGTACCGAAAACAATTGTACAACATACTACTCAGGTTTGTAACGAAGATGGTTATTATACCGCAGCACCTCCTCCCGCTTACATCTACAACCCCCCTGTCATCTATGGGTCGCCCTATCCTGCTTTTGACCTCGACTTCGGATTTGGAAGAGGGTTCTACAGAGGGGGACACTATGGAAGATGGTAGAGAGTGGGGAATTTCACATTCCTAAATTCAACTGGATTGTAAGTAGTTTAGGGTGATGGTTGCAGTCATATCGCACAACGCTATCATCCATATTCTGTTTTCTAGGTTGCTTGTAACTTCACAACTCTCGTCATTATAGAATTCCTATAACTCACCGTTCGCGTAATCGAGGATGGATTTGATGAAATCAGGGATGTGTGAACAAGGGGGAGAAGAAAAACAGGCGATCGCTACGACTTACCAAGTCGCACCAAAAAAAGATGTTCTGACGGAATGCTAGTATTGTCAAGAAATTAAAAAAACCACCCTATATTGATAGGCTGGAGTGATTTTGGGGAGTGTCAAAATAGCAGGGCTATTTCATTCTAAAATGTCACTTTTTATGGTGCGGGGTTAATTAGCCCA
>CAZZXJ010000728.1:0-3362 GCA_964657905.1 uncultured Stigonema sp. | reverse complement strand
CCCCACACCCCACACCCCGCCCCAACGGGGCTTGGTCAGAAATTATCGAAGTTAGCGATCGCATCCTTCATCTTTTGCAACACCTCATCCACCCCGATTGCTCCCAACTCTCCTGAGGCGCGAGTGCGGATACTCAGGGTGTTAGTTTCAACTTCCTTTGCTCCCACCACGATCATCACAGGGATTTTCTGTTTCTCAGCATTGCGGATCAGCTTTGGCAGACGTTCACCACTAGTATCCACTTCAGCACGGATACCGATTGCTCTCATTTTGGCGGCTACATCCTTAGCAAAATCCAATTGGGCGTCACTCACTGGTAGCAATCTTGCTTGTTCTGGCGCTAACCACAAGGGGAAATCTCCAGCATACTCCTCAATCAAAATACCGATCAGTCGTTCCAGGGAGCCAAAAGGCGCACGGTGAATCATGACTGGGCGTTGGCGAGAACCATCTTCAGAAACGTATTCTAAATCAAACCTTTCTGGCAAGATGTAATCGACCTGAGCAGTTCCCAGTTGCCATTCCCGCTCTAGGGCATCTTGGAAGATAAAATCGAGTTTGGGACCGTAAAACGCCGCTTCCCCAATTCCCTCAAAGTGATCCATCCCCAGCTTTTCCACAGCCCGACGAATTGCTCCTTGGGCTTTTTCCCACGCTTCATCAGAGCCGATGTACTTATCACTCGCTGGATCGCGGAAACTTAGTCTGGCTTTAAAGTTCTTGAGTTGCAGACTCTTAAACACCGACAAAGTCAAATCCACGACATTGAGGAATTCTGTTTCAATCTGTTCTGGCGTCACAAATAGGTGAGAATCATCCACAGTGAAACCTCTTACCCGCGTCAAGCCACCCAATTCCCCAGATTGTTCATAGCGGTAAACAGTACCAAATTCCGCTAGTCGCATCGGTAATTCCCGGTAGGAGCGCAACTCACTCTTATATATCTGGATGTGGAAGGGGCAATTCATCGGCTTCAGGACAAAGCCTTGTTCGTTAGCAGCAGCTTCCTCATTCTCTGCCATCAGAGGGAACATATCCTCTTTATATTTCTGCCAGTGTCCAGAGGTTTTAAATAAATCCACTTTAGCAATGTGAGGCGTCACCACTGGCAAATAACCCCGTTTTAGCTGTTCCTGCTGCAGGAAGTCTTGCAAAACACTCCGCAGCAAAGTTCCTTTGGGCGTCCACAAGGGTAAACCTGGTCCCACTAGGTCAGAAAATATAAACAATCCTAGTTCTTTACCTAGTTTCCGGTGATCCCGCCGCAGTGCTTCTTCTTTGCGCCGCTTGTACTCAGTTAGTTGTTCTGGCGTTTCCCAAGCGGTGGCGTAAATGCGTTGCAGTTGCGCCTTAGTTTCATCCCCACGCCAGTAAGCGCCAGCGACGTTTTCTAATTCAATCGCTTTCGGGTTGAGTTCGCTGGTGTTTTCCAAATGAGGTCCCGCACACAAATCCCACCATTTCTCCCCCAAATGGTAAATCGTAATGGGTTCCTCTTTGATATCTGTCAGGATTTCTAGCTTATAAGGTTCGTTAATTTCCTTAATCCGGCGTTCAGCTTCGTCGCGGCTGACTTCTTCCCGAATGACTGGCAGTTTGCTATTGGTAATCTTAACCATTTCTTTATAAATGGCTTTCAGATCCTTTTCAGTAAATGGTTCTGGATTATCAAAGTCGTAGTAAAATCCGTTTTCAATCCAGGGACCAATTGTAACTTGCGCCTTGGGAAACAGCTTTTGTACTGCCATCGCCATCACATGGGAAGCGGTGTGACGAATCTTTTTCAACCTTTCCGACTCACTCGTACGCGGTAAATAGATTTTTTCAGGTTGCTCTTCAGGTTGCTCTGGCTGATTGGAAGATAATTTAGGCGACATCGGCTGCTGAACTATTGGCGAAGTGATTGTTTAGTTGTGATTAATCAGTTGGATTTATGAAAAAATACACCCTAGTGTAACACGGGCTATTTTCCGGCAGAGCGAACATTTTAAGTAAAAATTACTCAGGATTTGCTCTTTCCTTCAGGACTTTCATTAAAGTCCTCCCCATTGTAGCGACTCCTGTTTGACTGTCGTGAGAAAGCCGGACAACCCCTACACCCATACTAGAAACATCTATATAGCGGTTCTTAATTGCTTGCACTACACCTGTGAGCGGTACTCAGGAGCCAGGAGCCAGGAGCCAGAATAGGGAGTTATCCTGACGAATGACGAATGACTCCTTTTTTAGTTGGGTGTACTTCATTCATATGAGAACTGCTATAAATCCCTCTTGGGACTCTGTACAAACACCCTAGCGAGTCTTTATAATAGTTAAAATGTAGTCCTTGTTACAATTGTTCTGTAAAATTATAACGTATGATAGAGGATAATCGAAATGTTAAGAATCTTAAATAACGTTAATATTAGTTAAGAAATTAAATACTTCCTTCTCATTTATGCGAGACTCGAATATACCAGGAACTGAGTTGCTCAGGAATGTTTTGCAGCCGCTATTAGAAGATTTTCAGTATTGGTTTGCGCGATCGCCTGAATTAAGTGAGCAACTCTCATTTAAGAGTCAAATGGAGCAATCTGACTTGCTAAAAAGAGTTAAGCAAGCACAGCATGGAGTGAAAAGGGCCTCGATGCTGTTTAGCGCAACTGAGGGAAAGGTCGGGCTTGATATGGGGACTTTAATGCCTTGGCATCAACTAGTAACCGAATGCTGGAGTGTGGCAATGCGCTTTGGTTCCCAGGGAGAGGGTTAAGCGTTGCTGTCCCCGTGGCAAATGCTTAAACTTTGGTAGGATGCTTGGAACAGCAAGGCAGTATACAAGTTGAATAGTATAAACCTCCTGACCTCATCTTAATTAGCAATCCGGATGTACTTAATTTTATGGCACCTCTTTTTATCTTGGTTTAGAAATTTCTTTACACCAGCAGCATAAGGGCACTTAAGAGTGCGTTAACGATTCGGCATCGCCCTGAGTTACGGCGATCGCTAAGTGCAACGTTTAAAGTATAAAGTTTTGAAATTTGTTATCGGAGGAAAATACGATGTTACACCTGCTTTACATTTGTGCTTTTACTATCCTCGCCTTCATAGCTGTTGCTAACTTAATTCGCAACCTACTGATGTTCAGTTTTGATACAGAACGGACTTACTCGCCAATGGGCAATCCTTATATTTCATCAAAAAAGCAGTTCATTCCCCATCCAGAGTTGTTGGATAAGTCGGGTAAATTAATTAAAGAGCCGTTGTTAGTCATGCGTTCAATCAACGTTGACGACGCCCGCGAACAACTAGATGCCCTTTATGAATCTTCTCCCGGACATAAAGGTGACCATCAAGAAGAAGTATGAATTATGAATGCTGAATTA
>CAZZXJ010000727.1:0-3370 GCA_964657905.1 uncultured Stigonema sp. | reverse complement strand
ACTTAGTTGTAAACTCAATTTTGAGTTAATAAGTTTATGTACTAATAAGTGGATGTTTCGGAATGAAAATTCGTAATACTTTCGCCCAGATTACGGTTTGTGTACTGTCGGCGCTCACAATTGCGGACGCAGTGAATTTGCACAAAGTAGAAGCTCAGTCCTTAACGGATTGTCGCAAACTTGTCACAGGCACATACCTCGCCACAAATACTGCTAACTTCGGTTCATTTCGTACAATTATAACGTTTAACCAAGATGGCAACTTTGTTTCTAATGCCTCAGTCCAAAGTGGTACTCCCATTTTTCAACCCTTTGGTAACATCCAAGGCAGTTGGAAGTGTACTTCAGATAGAGAGATTACTGCTACAGGACTGGACTTCAATTACCCAACAGCGACATTACCAGGCGCAATTACTAGAACCGATTTTCGTGCAACGTTTGATCCAAAGGCTGGGATAGTGCAAGCAACAGCAACACTCAAATTATTTGATCTAAACGCGAATCCTCTCAGTGATGATGTCCCAGTAGAAGGAACATTCACTTTCACAGGGCAACGTATAATACCTAAATAATAACGTGATTGAACAATTATTATTTATTCGTACCTACTCTTTTGTGCGCGTCCGATAGCATGGGTAACGGGAGCGATCGCACCTCTCCAAACTTATGTTATCTGATTGGGCGTTGGGTGTGGCTCTCCCCCACCTCATCTCAATTGACCACGTTGGACGCTGAAGCTAGCCTTTTTGATTCACCAATCTGTCAAAAACCAAAAATTCTGTGATTGCATCGAGGAGAGCTTCCGGCTCATCAGCCCGGATTAGGTGACCACTATTTTCAAAGATTTTCAGGTCGGCGTTGGGAATTTTCCTAGCAATTTCTTCAGAAAATTCAGGTGGACAAATCCAGTCACTTCTTCCTGCAATCACTAAGGCTGGTGACGTAATTTTATATAACTGGTTCAGGACGTTGTAAGAACGCAAGAAGCCCCCGAATGCAACATTGATAGCATCGGGAGAAAGAATGGCTCGATCCCCTATTTGCTGCTGTGAATGGGGGTCATAGGTGACCGAGTACATTGACCTCATTACTTGAAAGTACTCGCGCAGTTGTTCCTCACTCTCAAATGTGCCGTCCCAAAGTCGTTGAGAGATCGCCTTTTGCTCCTGGGTTCCCCGCTCTTCTAGATTTTCCTGTGCTTGCGCAAGAAAGCGGGAATCTGCCACCGTGGCGATGACGATTAAATGAGAGACGTTTTGGGGATAACGAACCGTGTAGGAAAGGGCAACCATACCTCCGTAGGAAGAGCCGAGAACCACTATTTTTTCTATACCCAGGTATTGACGTAGTGCCTCCATGTCCTCAACATTATTTTCCAGAGTATAGGTTTCCTTTGGTCCACGCGCCGACCGTCCCTGACCTCGATGATCAAAATAGACAAGTTGCATCTGATGGCTGAGGGGAGAAAAGGTAGGTTTATAGTTCGTGTGGTCGCTGCCAGGTCCACCATGAATGAGGAAAGCCACTGGCTTCTCGCGCATCCTTGGTCCATCCACTACTAAGGATGCGCCTTCAACATCAAAGTAAATTTCTGTATCCCGTATCTTTGCTCGCACGCCTTCAATCTGCTCCTTAAAGGGGTAATAGATTCATACATTGTCAAGGGGTGGTTAGGTAACACATACCCCTACGACTCCTGAATCCTTAGGGCTTGAGCAGAACTTTGATACAATTATCCTGCTTTTGCTTGAAAATTTCGTAGCCGTGCGGTGCTTGGTCTAACGGCAGACGATGAGTGATCACGAAAGATGGGTCGATATCGCCATTTTGGATATGCTCAAGTAACGGGCGCAAGTACTTATGAACGTGCGTTTGTCCAGTTTTGACTGTTAAACCTTTGTTCATGAGAGCACCCATTGGCATCTTGTCTACAAAGCCGGTGTAAACACCGGGAATTGACACGTGACCGCCTTTGCGACAGGCAAGAATCACTTGCCTGAGGGCAGTAGGTCGGTCTGTTTCCAGACGCACTGATTGCTTCACAGTGTCGTAGAATCCTTCTAGACCTGTACCGTGTGCTTCCATTCCCACAGCATCAATGCAAGCATCTGGACCTCGGCCGCCCGTCATTTCTTTCAATGCTTCACCAACATCTACCTTCTCATAATTAAGGACTTCTGCCTTGCATTGCTCAGACGCCATTTGTAGACGTTCTGGAACTCGATCAATGGCTATTACCCGCCCTGCACCCAGCATATAGGCACTTTTAATGGTAAACTGCCCAACCGGACCACAACCCCACACCGCTACAGTATCTCCAGGCTCAATATCGCAGTTTTCCGCTGCCATATATCCGGTGGGGAAGATATCTGTCAGAAATACGACTTGTTCGTCACTCAGTCCATCAGGAATCTTGAACAAACCAACATCGGCAAAGGGAACACGGGCATATTCAGCTTGACCGCCAGCGTAGCCACCCGTCAGATGGGAATAGCCGAAAAGACCAGATGGGGAATGACCCATGAGTTTTTCCGCCATCCAAGCGTTTGGATTGGAGTTATCACACAGCGACCATAAATCCTTTTGGCAGAAGAAACACGATCCACAGGAAATTGTGAAGGGGACGACAACGCGATCGCCTATGGAGACATTTTTCACCTCGCTACCTAGTTCGACGACCTCGCCCATAAATTCATGACCAAGGATGTCGCCCTTTTTCATGGTGGGGTTGTAGCCGTTATAAAGATGTAAATCAGAACCACATATCGCCGTTGACGTGATTTTCACAATAGCATCACGCGGATTAATGATTTTTGGATCGGGTACTGTTTCGACTCGTACATCGTTTGTACCGTGCCAGCAAACTGCTTTCATAGAGATTGTTGATTGTTGATTGTTGATTGCTCTTAACAATTAGCCTTTACCTTTTGGTTAACCTTGTGTTGTCGCAGTTTCGCCAGCTTCCGCGATCATTCCAGGTTGGCATCGTAAAGACCATTCAGGTGGGAACTACCAAATTTTACTTAGGTGTTTTTCAATACGAGATTACCGTACTAGAAGAGTAGTAATTTTTCTTTCGTGATTACGTCTATCCAAAGTTGGACACTTACCTGACTTTTCGTCGAACTTTTCCAGATCAATTGGCTTGGGAATGTGCAAGTGAAAACCCGCTAATTGCGCCCGTGTTCCATTCGCTAAAATAGTTCACGACTCTGCAAATTAACTGATTCTGTTTCCAAAAGCTTCTGTCAAAAGAATTGATTAAATGTTAAATCTATATGTAATCAAGGATACTTCGTCAAGCTAAAAAAGCGCTGGGTATGAATGTTCCCTCACGAGTCGCGGATTGAAGAAGGAGTCAGAAGACAGG
>CAZZXJ010000726.1:0-3370 GCA_964657905.1 uncultured Stigonema sp. | reverse complement strand
GAGGCATAGGGCATAGGGCATAGGGAGTGGGGAATGGGTCTTATTTCTTATTACTAATGCCCCATGAAGCCAGATGTCTCAAGTCGGGAAACCCGATCGCGATTACTGGCTCTCCCATGCCCCATGCCCCATGATGCCCCATTATGGATAAAATCCCAACTTGGGCAACCCCAGTGTTTCATCCCAACCCATCATGATATTCAGACATTGAATCGCTTGACCCGCCTGTCCTTTAATTAGGTTGTCAATTGCTGAGATGACAATGACGCGACCAGTACGCTGATCAACTTCTATACCGAGGTAACAAAGATTGCTACCACAAGCCCATTTTGTTTGAGGGTAAATCCCTGGTTCGCAAATTTTTACCCAAGGACAGTTACGGTAAAATGCTTTATAAATTGTGATTAAGTCATCTGTTACCAAACCGGGATCACGCAGTGTTGCATATACGGTCGCTAAAATACCGCGCACCATCGGTACCAAATGTGGAGTAAATTGTGTAGTCACCTCGTGTCCCGCTAAATCACTGCAAATTTGCTCAATTTCGGGGGTGTTGTGGTGACGGGTAACACTGTAAGCTGCAAGTGTGTTGTCTGCCTCGGCTAACAATAAGTTAATTTTGGCTTGACGTCCACCCCCAGAGGTCCCAGACTTAGCATCGATAATGGCAGATTCTGGCACGATTAACCCTTGCTTCAGAAGTGGCGAAAGTGCTAGGAGGCTGGCGGTGGGATAGCACCCAGGACAGCCAACAAGCTGCGCTTCGGCAATGCGATCGCGGTATAGTTCCGGTAATCCATAAACGGCTGTTGCCGCAGTAGCGTGATCGCTTCTGGTAATGTTATACCAATTTGTGTAAGTTGCCAGATCCCTGAACCGATAGTCAGGACTGAGGTCTAGTACCTTACATCCGAGTTCCAATAGTTGTGGTGCGATTTGGCAAGCATGACCATTGGGCAAAGAGAGGAAAATCACTTCACAACTGTGTGCCATGATTTCTGGCTCTACCGCCTTGATTTGTTGGGTGACGGCATGAGCCATATGCGGATAGAGTTCTGCAAACTGTTTTCCGGCGCTACTTTCTCCACCTAAATAAACTAGTTCGACTTCTGGATGATCCATCAGGAGTCGGACTAACTGCACCCCGCCATAGCCTGACGCGCCAACTATCCCAACGGGTACGCGTCTAAAATTGCTCATGATCTGAAATCCTTATCCGCTTTTAGTTAGTTTTCAGCCTACAGCTTTCAGCTTGACTAGGCTTTTGGTTTTAGATGCTGGGTTGATTTGAAAATCCTGTTGCCAAAACCTAAAACTGTAAAATTCAAAGCTTACTGCTGACCCACCGAACTTCTGAGCGGCGCAAGCCGCGTTAGAGAGTTCTCGCACAACCGCTTATTGCTGTATAACTATCGCTGCACTTTCGCGCCAGACGTTTTTGCTATGTTATCAAATCATTAGCTTCTCTAAGTCTGAAGCCGTCTAAAAGAGCTACAATCTAAGGGTCAGATTGTGTTAAAAAAAATTACGTTTGGTAGTTGGAATTTGTCTGTGTCGCAGCCTAAGACTACAGGGCAGTCAGATGTCACTCCCCTCAACTCTCGAAGCACTGGGATGGCTCCTCAAGTAGGGGACAGTGCTGCCTCCTCAACTCAAAGCTTTGAATTTGATTCCATAGAAACCGCCTTGGCAGACTTGAAAGCCGGTCGCATCATTGTGGTGGTAGATGATGAAAATCGGGAAAATGAAGGTGACTTGATTTGTGCAGCCCAATTTGCTACCCCGGACACGATCAATTTTATGGCGGTGGAAGCACGAGGGCTAATCTGTCTGGCAATGACGGGGTTCCGCCTAGATGAACTAGACTTACCATTGATGGTAAGCAACATTACAGACACTAACCAGACTGCCTTCACCGTTAGTATTGACGCCGGACCTCATTTGGGCGGGACTACGGGGATCTCAGCCGAAGACCGCGCCCGTACTATCCAAGTTGCTCTAAACCCAACGACCAAACCTACCGATTTACGTCGTCCTGGTCATATTTTCCCGATTCGAGCCAAAGAAGGCGGGGTACTCAAACGGGCAGGACACACAGAAGCTGCTGTTGATTTAGCTCGACTAGCTGGTCTATATCCATCTGGGGTCATTTGTGAAATTCAAAATCCCAATGGTTCGATGGCGCGGTTGCCACAATTAATTGAGTATGCCAAACATCATCATCTGAAAATAATTAGTATTGCGGACTTAATTAGTTACCGCCTCCAGCACGACCGCTTAGTCATCCGCGAAACTGTTGCCGATCTACCCACCCAGTTCGGTAAATTCCAAATCTACGCTTACCGGCACACTGTGGATAATACAGAACACGTTGCCGTTGTCAAGGGAGACCCTACCCAGTTCGATGGTAATCCAGTCATGGTGCGGATGCATTCCGAATGCTTAACTGGTGATGCTTTGGGTTCTTTGCGCTGTGACTGTCGCATGCAGCTACAAGCAGCGCTGAAAATGATTGAAAATGCAGGTAAAGGTGTTGTGGTCTACCTGCGGCAAGAAGGACGAGGAATTGGACTGATTAATAAGTTGAAAGCTTACTCGTTACAGGATATGGGACTGGATACGGTAGAGGCAAATGAGCGCTTGGGATTTCCGGCAGATCTACGAGACTACGGCATGGGGGCGCAAATGCTCATGGACTTGGGTGTACATAAGATTCGCTTAATTACCAATAATCCCCGGAAAATTGCTGGTTTGAAGGGATATGGTTTGGAAGTAGTGGATCGTTTACCCCTGTTGATAGAAGCAACCGATTACAATTCCTATTACCTGAGTACAAAGGCGAACAAGCTGGGTCATATGCTGCTGCAGACTTATTTAGTGACAGTGGCGATCCACTGGCAAGATGACCCAGAAGCAGTGACAGAACGTTATGAACGTTTAGAGACACTGCGGCATGTAGCAAAAACTCACGATTTATTGTTACAGGAAGAAGCCCGTCCGTTGGCGATCGCCTTGTTTGACAAACCATCCTTGACCGTACACTTTGGTCTTGATCAACCGCGACTAGCAACTCATGACTGGTATCAGCAAACCGATCATCCATACGTGCAGGCGATTACCCACATACTTGACAAAATAGGCAATTTGCACTATGTTGAAAAGCTAGAATTTCTGATCTCTCCCGGTATTGATCCCCTGAGTAACTTGCAAGTGCAACTTGATCGGCAAACTTTCCCCCCTGGTACTTTGCCTTCATCCATTTGCTGCCATAAGTTGGAGACGCAGAAGATTTATAGTTTTAGTCGGTAGGTTGGGTTGAAATCGCAAAAGACTAGTGCAAGGAGTCAGGAGTCAGGAGACAGAAGTCAGG
>CAZZXJ010000725.1:0-3380 GCA_964657905.1 uncultured Stigonema sp. | reverse complement strand
TAAGTTTTTCCCTACACCCTACACCCTACACCCCGCCCCAAAGGGGCTTGGTCAACTATATGAACTCTTGCTCATAGTCAAGGGTTCGTAACGGTGAAAAAGCGCGTCCAAAACGGTAGACTGGGAATCGGCAAACCTAATTCTACCGTAATTTCAACAAGGACAACACTTATAAATATGGTATCGACTCACCCTACTGGGGTTCAAAATTCTGGTGTTAAATATTTACCTCAAGGAAGTAGTCAAAACACAAATCTTTCACCGAATCAGCAACTTCTGCCGCTAACTGCCAGAATTAATAGTCACGACTGTCTGGAAATAGGGGGTTGTGATGTCACAACTCTAGTTCAGCAGTTTGGTTCACCGTTATATATTTTGGATGAACTCACCCTGAAAACAGCATCTACGCAGTACCGGGAAAGTTTCCAGCGCTATTACAAAGGTGAATCTCAGGTAGTGTATGCTTCAAAGGCGTGGAGTTGTTTAGCAGTCTGTTGCATCGTCGCTTCAGCCGGTTTAGGAATTGATGTAGTCTCTGGGGGCGAACTCTACACAGCCCTAACAGCAGGTGTGAGTCCTGATAAAATCTACTTCCACGGTAACAATAAATCTCGTGAAGAACTAAAGAACGCAATCCAGTCTGGTTGCACCATTGTGGTGGATAACTGGCACGAATTGCATACCTTGGTGGAGATAGTAGGGGGAGATGAGGGAGTAATATCCTCATCCCCCATTCGGATCATGCTGCGGCTAACGCCTGGTATAGAATGTCACACTCACGAATATATTCGTACAGGACATCTGGATAGTAAGTTTGGCTTTGATCCCAATCAACTAGATGAGTTATTTACTTTTGTCAGTCAGCAACCAGTCCTTAACTGTGTGGGGTTACATGCCCACATTGGTTCCCAGATTTTTGAATCGCAACCGCATCGGGATTTAGCTGCTGTGATGGTGCAGTGGTTGAAACTGGCAACTGGATACGGTATATCAGTATGTGAGTTAAATGTCGGTGGTGGTTTAGGGATTAAGTATACAGAATCCGACGATCCGCCCAGCATTCAGGAATGGGTAAAACCAATTTGTGAAGTGATTCAATCTGCTTGTGCTGCCGAAAATTTGCCTTTACCGAAATTACTGAGTGAACCAGGGCGATCGCTCATTGGTACAGCTGGCGTTACTGCTTACACTATTGGCAGCGCGAAAGTCATTCCGGAAATTCGTACTTATGTAACAGTCGATGGAGGAATGTCTGATAATCCACGCCCAATCACTTACCAGTCAGTTTATCGCGCGGTGGTGGGCAACCAAATGTCTGCTCCCCTTACGGAAACAGTGACAATTGCTGGTAAACATTGTGAATCAGGGGATATTCTCATAAAGAATGCCCAACTGCCAAAAACTCAACCAGGGGATATTCTGATAGTGATGGCAACTGGTGCTTATAATTACAGTATGGCGTCGAACTACAATCGCTTACCTCGACCGGCAGCAGTTGTAGTAGCGAACGGTGAAGCAAATTTAATTTTGCGGCGTGAAACTTATCAGGACTTGATTCGACAAGATTGCCTACCAGAAAGACTGAAAAGTTAGTCAACACTCAAGAGTCATTAGCTAGAGTTATTAGCTAGGAACTAATGACTAATGACTAATGACTATTGTGTATTAAAGGCAGAAGGTTGAATCCAGATGTCATGGGAGATTGGTGGAAGCAATGGCTGACAAACCTCGGATGGTCTCAGTCGTTGCTGCTTGAGACTCTGGATATTGTGTTAGTACTGGCGCTGACGTACATGATCCTTGTTATTATTAGTGAGCGCCGGACACTTTGGATGGTACGGGGATTGATCATTTTGATGTTGGCGTCAGCTTTGAGTGGCAGATTGCAGCTACCACTGCTCAACTTTGTACTAGAAAAGTTAGTGATTGGCTGTGCTGTGGCAATGGCCGTTGCTCTCCAGTCAGAGTTTCGCCGATTTTTGGAACAATTGGGACGGGGCGAATTCAGACAGTTGTTTCGACCTTCCAGTCGAGCTGTTCCCAAGCCAGATAGTGTAATTGACGAAATTGTCGATGCGGTTAAAGAACTATCAAAAAACCGCATTGGAGCTTTGCTGATTTTGGAAACCACTGGTCCAATTGACGAGCGAGATTTTTCGGTGCCAGGAGTTAAGCTCAATGCGGAAGTTTCTAAGGAACTGATACAGACAATTTTTCAGCCGAAAACTTTATTGCATGATGGGGCAACGTTGATTCGTGGCTCGCGGATTGTGGCATCGGGAATAATTCTACCGCTTTCGGGACGCACAGCCTCGCGCCAGTTGGGAACACGCCACCGGGCGGCAATGGGAATTACTGAGCGGGTCGAAAATTGCATTTGTGTCGTTGTATCAGAAGAAACAGGTTCCATTTCCCTAGCGGACAGAGGAACCCTAAATAGACCACTGACGATCACGAAGCTGAAAGAGTCATTAGAGGATCAATTTTCCCCATCTGGAGATCGGGAAGCCGTTGCTCCTGGTTTGTTGAGTTTGGGTCGTCAGATTCGTGGCAAAGCACTAGCACTGGTTTTACGTTTACTAGGATTACCATCGACTGCTTCGCGAGATAAGAAATGACAGCACAAAAAATTGAACTGCAAGATCTGCCCCTTGACTTAAAACGAGAACTACTGCCCAAACATGTTGCGGTAATTATGGATGGCAATGGTCGATGGGCATCGCGTCAAGGTCTACCCCGAATTATGGGTCATAAAGCTGGCGTTGACGTTCTGAAGGATTTGCTCCGTTGTTGTAAGGATTGGGGAATCCAAGCGCTGACAGCTTATGCTTTTTCAACCGAAAACTGGGGAAGACCACAGGAAGAAGTGGATTTTTTGATGACCCTATTCCAAAGGGTTTTACGCAAAGAACTGCGGGAAATGGTTGAGGAGAATGTTCAAATTAAGTTTGTCGGCAACTTGAGTGCCCTACCGCGATCCCTCCAAGAGGAAATTTCTCGTTCAATGGAACGAACTCGTGAAAATCGCAGTATCCGGTTTACAGTGGCAACAAATTATGGAGGTAGACAAGAGATTTTACATGCTTGCCGTGCTCTAGCTGATCAAGTAAAGCAAGGTCTACTGCAACCCGATGAAATTGATGAGGCGACTTTTGAACGCCACCTCTACACGGCTGGATTTTATGACCCAGATTTGTTAATCCGTACTAGTGGAGAAATGCGGATTAGTAACTTCCTTCTCTGGCAAATGGCTTATGCAGAAATTTATATAACTGAGACTCTCTGGCCAGATTTTGACCGTAGTGAGTTTTACCGTGCATTGTGTTCTTACCAACAGCGGGAACGCCGATTTGGGAAAGTGTAAAAAATTATGAATTATG
>CAZZXJ010000724.1:0-3381 GCA_964657905.1 uncultured Stigonema sp. | reverse complement strand
CGAATTATACTGGCTTTATTACTATCCACTGGGTTACAGGCGCCATAGCTCGCCAACCCAAAAATTTGCCAAGAGGCTCAGCATGCTGGATAGCAATGCGAGTCAAATTGCCGCCCTTGTGTTCGTGCCATTCCAGTAACTTCCGCTCACCCTCTACTGTTACGACATTGGCAACCAAGCGTCCACCTGAGCGCAAAGCTTTCCAGCACTCCTCGAAAATTCCCTCTGCTGTCACCCCACCTCCAATAAATATAGCGTCAGGTGTGGGCAAGTCTTTGAGAGCAGTTGGTGCAACACCGTCAATAATTTGGATATTCGGGGTTCCAAGGGCAGCGGCGTTGTCGGCAATGTACTGCAATCTTGAGGAGTTCTGTTCAATGGCGATCGCCCGACACTGAGAATGGCACAGCATCCATTCGATAGAAATTGAGCCACAACCCGCGCCCACATCCCACAGCAGTTCTCCTGGTATGGGAGCCAAGGCTGCTAGGGTGATTGCCCTAACCTCACGCTTAGTTAGTTGCCCATCGTGATGATAAGCGCTATCTGGCAGTCCCGGTAGCGAGGGCAAACAAACAACCCCAGGATCTGCTGTACAATGAACTGCGATCGTATTTAGACTGGCAAGTTCTGTGTCAGTCCAAGATGAAGCCGTACCTTCTACGATTCGTTCCTGATTGCCGCCCATGCGTTCCAATACAGTCATCTGACTCCTACCAAAACCACGTTGAGTTAACATTTGGGCGACAAGCGCAGGTGTAGATTTTCCCTCACTCAAAATCAATAGCTGTGCTCCAGCATAAATGTAAGACTGGAGCAGGGAAGGTGGACGACCGTTCAAGCTTAACGTTTCCACCTCAGTTAAGGACCATCCAAGTCTGGCACAAGCGAGGCTGAAAGCTGAAGCCGCCGGGATAATTGTCATCTCTGTTACTGGAAGCCGCCGCGTTAGAGTCACACCGATGCCATAGCACATTGGATCGCCACTTGCAAGCACACACACCGACTGACCCCGACGACGCACGATCTCCTCTACTGAGGCACCAATAGGAGATGTCCAGGCTAATTTCTCGCGCTCATCGTTTGTGGGAAGCATTGCCAGATGGCGATCGCCCCCAACAATAACTTGGGCTTGTGAAACCAAAGAACGGGCTACAGGACTCAACCCTAACAACCCATCTTCACCAATGCCTACAATAGATAGCCATTTGTGTCTCATAATTCATCTTGTGTCTAAATACTTTAAAATGAAAAAATATAGATAAAAGTAAAAAAATATGATTAGTTTTAGCTCTTCAACAAGTAGATAACAGTTAGCGGAGATTTTACTGCTAAATTTAAGTTGCGATGGCAAGCTTGTACTTTCAATATGTCTTGAGAACTACTTTCAGATGCTGATTGTTCGGAGAATTGTGTGTTTTGCGATCGCATGAAGCGATAGTGAGTGCTAGTTAGGAACTATTTGCCAGATCCATCAGTGCTGCTTCCCATTCCTCATCCGTTGCCGTTTCAAAAAATGGCTTCTCTATTTGAGATACAGTTTCATTCAACCCATCTTCTGGATTCACCTCAATCGTCACAAACTTACCCGTTGCTAATTGAGATTTCAGGGCAGCTTTTGCGTTGGAGATTGCTTCTTCTTCCGTTTTACCCTCAACTGTTAAGTTTGGCATTCCCACAACAGATG
This sequence comes from uncultured Stigonema sp., assembly GCA_964657905.1. Classification (GTDB taxonomy): domain Bacteria; phylum Cyanobacteriota; class Cyanobacteriia; order Cyanobacteriales; family Nostocaceae; genus Stigonema. The sequence continues at coordinate 1,694 of CAZZXJ010000724.1, read as the reverse complement.
CAACGAAGTGGCTTTGGGATCGACTCCTAACAAATACTTGATATTGCATCGTTCCTACCTCCAGATTCTTTGTCGTATTAATTATAGTTAGGTTTGAGGTGCGATAAGCGTTGTCTGTTGATTTTAGACAATGCCGAGACAATTTTATCTAGTGGTATTCATGTAGGGGAATGTCGCCCTGGCTACGAGGGGTATGGTCAATTACTCAAGCGCGTTGGGGAATTACCTCATCTTATATCCTGCACCTGTAGGGGTAAACAACTAATACCCAAATGGGCCTAAATAAATAAAGCATTTAGGAAAATGGTAAGTTAGAAGCAAACCCGCAGTGCCTCCCACTGCCTCCCCAATGCCAGTAGTTTTACTTTCTGTGCTTGGGTTACACCTGTCACACCTATGATATTCATGCCCTCGTAAAGGCGCTACTCAAGTAAATAATCCTATTTGGATCTATTAATATGAACCTGGGTTCTTTCTGAAAACTACTGAACGTGAAGAAGCGATGGCAAAGGTAACAGCAATTACAGAAGCGATTACAAGCTTGACGGATGCAGAAAACAGATTTGGTCTAGTCCGCATAGAAAACGAGCAATTTTTCCCAGAGTGGTATGAAGGATTGCCGGAAATTACCTCTGCTGAAAAAGCCTCCCTTGATGTAGTACGGCGTAGATATCTCTATCACCGTGCCGAAGGTAATTTACTAGAGGGGACAGTAATCTTGTTAGTGGTGTCACCAGTACTAGCACTGGCAGGATTTTACGATCCTCCTTTTAGGATTAAAGCTGAATCATCAGTAGAGTTGATCGTGGATGATGGAGAGGATATACTGCGCGGACGGATTGACGTTTTGGTGCTACAAAACCAGTTTTGGGTAGTAGTGTTAGAGTCTAAAAAAACTACGCTTTCGGTTTTAGAGGCTGTGCCACAAGCACTGGCTTATCTGATGGCTAACCCTCACCCCGATCAACCTGTGTTCGGTATGGTTACTAATGGAGACGATATTTTATTTATCAAATTGATGCAGTCTGAGACTCCTCAATATAACCTGTCAAGGGTCTTTGCCCCGTTTACATCTGCTAGAGAACTCTACAGCGTTTTGCAAATTCTTAAGCGTATTGGTCAAGTAATCTCAAGAGTATGATAATTCCCTAGTACCGCTCCCTTGGAATTAAAAATTAAAAATTAAAAAAGCTTAACGCACTGTTTCCAGAAAGGCGGTTCGTTAAATAGGTATTCTACGAGTGGGACACTCCTTGGTAGCTAGTGGAAAGATTAGGCACATCAGGATGTAAGATATTAAATAGGGCAACCCCACACCAAAAAGGAGTGGAAGTGTCAATAAAGCTTTGGGTTGGGAAACTCCGGTGAAATTCCGGGACTGTGCCGCAGCTGTGATGGGATAACCCAAGTCAGAATGCCAACTCCAAGAGTGTCCTAAATATATACTTGCCGTCTACTCCCTGCGTCGCACAGGGAAGGAGTCCAGTTTTGCAATCCGGATTTAGCGCCTGTCCTGGCTTATTTTACGCCACACCTGCCCGAGACGGCATATTGTCTCGCATCAGAATACCAGGTGGAATTGTTGATAGTAAACAGTGCCGTGTACTTGCAGATATCGCTCTCGCGTGTGGGGGTGGGTATGCAGATGTGACTAATCGAGCTAACCTGCAAGTCCGCGAAATCAGCACCAAGAT
>CAZZXJ010000723.1:0-3383 GCA_964657905.1 uncultured Stigonema sp. | reverse complement strand
GCTGTCAGATACAGCACTTTTTTTAAGTCTGCACCGCTTTTCGGGTTTATCCCAAACCAGGAAACACTCGATTCAATTCCAAAGACAAATCGGGAAACCCAGGTAGTGTCACCGACTCATGTCGCAGTGCAATCTGCCTCAGACGATAGCCAAACTTTCCTTGAGCATCTTGGTAAGGCTGAGAGTAGCGTTCTAGTTGATTCGCCACCAAGTTAATAATCCAGTAATCGCGAATGCCATCTTCAGCGTAAAGTGATAGCTTTGTATTCTGGTCATAGTTAAGGGTGAAGTCTGAAACCTCAATAACCAAGAAAATATTTTCAGGTTGAGGATGAGACAACAAGTAATCATCAACCTGACCTTGTGCAATTACAATATCTGGCTCAGGCTCACTATCAGTAGGCAGTATAATCGGCTCTTGCCCACGAACAACGGCTTTATCTCCTACCAATCTGTTGAACTCGTGAAATAACTTTGTATTACAGACAGAATGTCGTGTGCCTTTTGCTGCCATTTGCATCAATTCTCCCCGGATCAACTCCACCCGGTCATCCTCAGTCAAGAATCCCAATCCGATTAAATGATGATACTCAGCTATGGTGAAGCGTTTAGAGGTTACAAGGGTCATATAACAGTGGGCTAGTGAACAAAGGCGATCGCGCTCACATTAGATATTTTACCATGCCCATGTTAATCTGCTAGTGCAGTTTTGTCATTGTTCGGGATTTCATTGCGGGGTGTGTGGCGTTTGCGCTACAAAGAAAGAACGGTTAGAACGGGCTGACGTCCATTCTTCACATGATGCATACCCATTCTCTTCTAGCCTGTACTGCTTTTCAAATAACTACTGAAACGAAGCGGTCGAACGACCAAGATAAGGGGCGGCAGATAGCCTCGGCATCACCACCAAGATCTTTCAACCGTCCGCTTCATCGACTTGTTAGCCTGCGTTTGCACCGAGGCTGAGAACTACAACTCATCAATCGCTACCAACCCACCTTGCGTAAACTGGATCACAAGCTCATGTTCATCTAGCAGAGCAGTTCCAACCAAGGGTCGCCGTCCTGTCGCCAACACACGAGTTTCTCGCTCCTCTGCGTTCCAAAGAATAATCGCTTTATGAACTGGCAGCATAACTTGGCTCTTGTCTGCCAAATTTGCAGGTAGATCATATCTGAAAGGAAGATTCAGCAACGCGACTGCTTCTGGCAGTAGACAAAGCTCATCTGTAAATCCTGTGTCTACCACGAACTCAATCGGGAAGTCAGCGCGATTTGGAATCCGAAATGGAATGGCAATAATTGCTTCGGACGCGGCAGCCTTCGTCGTCGGGCACGCCCTAGTCGTTGATGGCGGTCAAACGGTGTAGTGATGTTTGTCGCCAAACGACTCGGCGCTGAACGCATCATTATTCTGGGACGACACGAATCGCGGCTAGAGATTGCGCGACGGTTTGGATACATGATTTTACAAGGCTATAGGCTCAATGCCAATAAACGTATTTGATCGTGCTTAACTGAGGGCAATCCTCAACATATCGCGGTGCATGAGCGCTCGATCCACCAAAGACTGGATTGTTTCTGGCGACAGTGGATCGCCATTAGCGTAATGCTCAATCCAAGTTTTACTAATCAAGTTGGGATCATCTGGCAAAGTTGCTAAATCCCATCCTGGCATATCCAAATCTTCCATCAATCGATTGATTTTGGGGTCGTAACTAATAGCAAAACAGCGACATCCTTCAGCTGCTGCCATAATTAAGCTGTGTAGACGCATGCCGATCGCCATTTCCACGCCGCGAAATACTCCTTTTAACAGTTGCGGCTCTGACAAACACATAATTTGGCTAACATCTTTAAGTTGCGGTTGAATTGCTTGGGCTATGGGCAAATCTTGGCGTTGCTGAAATGGCAACAGTAAAATAAAAGTTTGTGTAGCTTTTTGAAAATCAACCAATGCACGAGTTAAGTTAGCAAGACGTGTTTCTGTTAACTGAGGATGGGAGCGCAATGTTACCGCGACTCTGGGGGCAGGTAAATCCCAAAGTCCTGGTACTGGCTTAGCCTCCAATGCCCAAACTGGGTCGGGAGCGAGAAGACAAGGAATATTCCAATGGGCGAGCATTGCAGCCGAAGCGCGATCGCGAACGCTGATGGTACAACCACCAAAAGTTTGCCGCGCTAACCAACGAGTAACAGGACGTTTCAATGGACCAATTCCCTGCGCCCAAGCAATGGTTTTCAATCCCATTCTCTGGGCTAATGCCATCATTCCGCCATAGTAAAATGGACTAACCGCACTGGTAGCATCTTGAATTAAACTACCACCTCCCCAAATTAAGGCATCGCAGGAGCGCAAAGCTTGCAGTACGGGTAAGGGAGCCATGCGATCTAATGCTTCCGCTTGATAGCGATCGCGGGTTTCCTCTGGATTCCCAGAGAGAACCACAGGGATGACATGAGGTGGTAGCATTTGTAGAAGCGTTGCCAACAAAGCCTCGTCCCCACCATTTCCTTTACCGTAGTACCCTGACAATAACGCTCGCATTGATTTTATTTTAGATTGTTAGTTGTTGCTTGTTGGTTGCTAATTGCTAATTGTGAGAGTGCTAATTGTTAAAAGCCAGTCTTCCATTAGCCATTAGCCATTAGCAATTAGCCAATAACAACTAACCACTAACCACTAACATTAACTCTTATGCATACCCTTTCGATTCCCACCTGGATTATTCATATCTCTAGTGTTATAGAGTGGATTGCTGCTATTTGGTTAATCTGGAATTATGGCGAACTCACTGGTAACCGCGCTTGGTGGGCATTGTCTTTTGCCATGTTACCAGCTTTAGTCAGCGCCATGTGTGCCTGCACATGGCACTATTTCGACAACACAGAATCTCTTGAATGGTTAGTAACGCTGCAAGCTGCTATGACTCTCGTAGGTAATTTTACGCTTTGGGCAGCTGCGGTGTGGATTTGGCGATCCACTAAGTCTAAAGACGGTCAGACTAACGAAGTTTCATCACTCCCTATGCCCCAGTCCCATGAGGGCGGGGGGACCCCGCCCCTACCAGAAAAATCATGATTTCTCAAGCAACTCTGTTTGCCCTTTCGCTGTTTCCCTACTTGGGTTTCTTGTGGTTTATCAGCCGCAGTGCTCAAATGCCGCGTTTGGCTTTGTATGGATTTTACGGCACTCTAGTATTTGTTGCCGTCACCATCCCTGCGGGGATTTATGCCCAAGTACATTATGGTGAGTCTTTGGCAAATGTTGATTGGCTACACGGGAGTGCAGAATCTTTTTTAACGCTTTCTAATATCTTAGTTGTACTGGGTTTTAGGCAAGCTTTGATTAAAGGGAATAGGGATTGTTAGTTGTTAGTTGTT
>CAZZXJ010000722.1:0-3386 GCA_964657905.1 uncultured Stigonema sp. | reverse complement strand
GAATGACTCCTTTTTTAGTTGGGTGTACTTCATTCATATGAGAACTGCTATAAATATTTTTGCATACGTACTTACCGTTCAGTTAAGGATTTGATCCCCCCTTATACCCCTTTTTAAGGGGGATATTCAGTCCGTGAACACAAATAACTAAACCGTATTGCCTTGCCTACATAGGCGGTTTCTCTAATTCACGAGTATCCTTGATCATCCATACAAAAAAGCCAAGTATTTGCGATACAGGAGTCAATTGGTAGTCTTCGAGGTCGATTTCCACCGTTTGCCCAGTTAAGCGCATAAACCGCCATACTGTGCCAGTGGTAATGCACCCGTAAATTGCACTAATCGCTCTTGAATTCCCATGGTTGAATCGCTGGGCAGCGATCATTTCAGCAACGCACTGCCCTACTCCCTGCCTTAAATCCCCTTTCTTTGCTTCCAAAAGCACAACTACAGGCGCTTCTACTGCCATTTGTTCTGTCGATCCACTGATGAGAAAATCACAGATTCCATTGAGACCCACGCTCTCATCAACGTTAAATTCCTCTCCCGAAAATAGACTGATACGCCGCTCTAAAATGCGTCTCAGTTCTATGAGGATTGGGGCAACAATTGCTTCGGATCTAAATTTCTCTGTGCTGGCTGCAATGGCTAGGGGTACGCTCTCCGCTAAGTAGTCCAACAGGGTGTTCGAGGGCTTAACAGGCTCTACGTCAGGGAAAAACCTACCTCCCTCTACGGTGATAATACCGAACGCTTCTTTTACTTTTGCGATCGTCGTGAATTGGCTATATGGCATATGGGTTATCAGATGGGAATTTATTGGAAGCATCGGCTCCAACTAAGTAGGTGGGCGTGAATATTTATGGTTGAGACAAGGCAGCTATGCTGAAGCGAAGACGGTTTCGGATAACTTTACTTTTCGTTATATACTTCTGTTTTTTTGGGTCTTTCTACTTACACGCGAATTCTGCATCTATATTTGAGCTGAATTCAAGGACACTTTCTACCGCATTGCTTGCTTCAAGTCTCAGATTATTGACTGTACCCAAAGATAATGTCCATAATTATATTTCAGATGTATTATTGATGAACTCTTGCATCAAATGGTATCATTATATTATTTAAAACCGTCTATTAGGCGTTCCCTAAGAAACTTTTAGAAACAGTGATCGCCCCAATACACCCCCAATACCCATGACCCCCGAAGAACAACTATTAAAACAGCAAATCGTTGCAGAGCTAGAAGACATTGCCCCAGGAACGATGAAAGATGTACTTGCCCTAATTAGGGCCCAAAAAGCAGAAGAGGACGAGGAAGACGAAAGAGAAGCACATGCCGCATTGCAAGAGAAAGGCAGTATTCCTTGGGTCGAGCTAAAGAAAGAGTTGGGGCTGCCTTGACATACACCATAGAAATCAAGGCATCCGCAACCAAACAAATTAGGAAACTTCCTCAAGACCTTCAAGAACAAATCGCTTCAACGATAAATGATCTAGCCACTGACCCTCGCCCAAATGGTGTCAAAAAGTTAAAAAACTTTGACTCATACCGCGTCCGAGTTGGCGACTACCGAATCATCTATCAAATTCAGGACAACGTATTGCTGATCATCGTAGTGCGCGTTGGACACCGCAAAGACGTTTATAAATGATCACAGAAATGACCACAAGCCAACCAGAATCAATAGAATCGCGCCTGTCCCCACTATTCAAGCAGATTCGTGCATATTAAAATGGGCAACCATAGAGCATGTGAGCATTAGCTCAGCAATATAAACAAAGATTTTGGCAAGTAGCAGCAGGAGTGTTGGGGTTAAGCCAGCAATCGGATTTGAACCGACGACCTTCCGATTACAAGTCGGATGCACTACCACTGTGCTATGCTGGCACGGCTAAGATTAGGACATGGCAAAAACCCCGTATCGTCCTAAAACATCACACTAGCTTCAGATTATATCACAACTCAGCCCCTTGTCAACCATTAAAAGCAAAAAAACATATCCGTCCGAATTCGGCTAAAAGATACTTGATTGTTGCCAGATTGGTGATTTTTCAGCCTCAAGGTGGAGTCGTCGGTACTAAAAGTATGATGAATTCCAAAGAAATTAGTGATTTAAATCACTAATAAAATTGATAAAATAATATAATCAACAAAGCTACCTTTAAATTATAAACTGGATCGAAAAATAGCTGGTAGCCTTAAAAGGCTCTATTTTTTGACCCGCATGAAAGAACGGAAAGATATAATTGTTCTTTAAAGATTTGGAAGCATGGCAGCGTTGAACGGACGAGATTTATTAAGTCTGGCGGACCTCAGTCCAAAGGAAGTTCAAGAACTCCTGCAAATGGCAATCCAGCTAAAATCACAAAAGCTGAAGTTGCAATGTAATAAAGTGTTGGGGCTATTGTTCTCCAAAGCTTCAACTCGGACACGGGTAAGTTTTTCCGTGGCTATGTACCAACTAGGTGGACAAGTAATAGACCTCAATCCCAATGTTACCCAAGTAAGTCGCGGGGAACCTGTGCAGGATACAGCAAGAGTTTTGGAGCGATATCTGGATGTTTTGGCAATTCGCACCTTTGCACAGCAGGAATTGGAAGCTTTTGCTCAGTATGCCAAAATTCCCGTAATTAATGCTCTCACAGATTTAGAGCATCCCTGTCAGGTCTTGGCTGATTTATTGACAATTCAAGAATGCTTTAACACATGCGCTGGCTTAACCTTGACATATCTGGGTGATGGTAATAATGTCGCTAATTCTTTAATGCTAGGCTGTGCTTTGGTGGGGATGAATGTGAAAATTGCCACACCTAGTGGATATGAGCCAAACGCTGCCATTATTGAAACAGCACGCTTAATTGCAGGCAACAAAACTGAAGTCATCCTCACAGATGACCCAGAAGCAGCAACAAAAGGTAGTAATGTACTTTACACCGATGTTTGGGCAAGTATGGGGCAAGAATCAGAAGCAGGCGATCGAATGCCAATTTTCCTACCTTACCAAATTAATCAGCAGCTATTGAACCTTGCTGAGCCAGAGGCAATTGTTTTACACTGTCTACCAGCACATCGCGGCGAAGAAGTCACTGATGAGGTCATCGAAGGTCCCCAGTCACGAGTTTGGGATCAGGCAGAAAATCGTATGCACGTTCAAAAGGCTTTGCTTGCCAGTATTTTAGGGGCAGAGTAGAAATTATGAATTATGAATGCTGAATGATGAAAGTGATGAGTTTTAGGTCAAGATACTAGTAGGTTGTCAAGCTGAAATTGAGGGGTAATATCATGTCCGCTAAATCACTTATAATTCCCAGAACATCCCACCCCACCCCTACCCCTCCCCGCATGCGGGGAGGGGTAGGGGTGGGGTGCTTTTATTATAAGTAAT
>CAZZXJ010000721.1:1886-3396 GCA_964657905.1 uncultured Stigonema sp. | reverse complement strand
GCCCTACGCCGAACTTCCACTTTCTCCGTAATTAAATGTGCTATCTTGTTGTCGCGCACCTTTGTTTATGACTACTTAAAGCTATCTCTGGATCAAAGGTAACAAAGCTTAAGTACTTTCGAGTGGCGGATATTATTATGACGTACTTGGTGTTAAGATCCGAAGATATGCTTGAGAACGTCTCTGGCGCGGCTGTAGATCACCCCTGGTCGTGCGCTCTCTCGCGGTCCGGCAACGTTCAAAATGCGAATATTGTGTTCCCGAATCCAGTTCCAGAAACGAGTTAGGTCATTTCTGCTAAACGACAGCGCGTCGATGACGAGGACGGGGCGATCGTACTTATTGGCGAGATCGTTCGTCAGCTTCGTTCCTCCGAACAGTGGTCCATACGCCAAGACGAGTGTCCCGTCTGAATCTCGCACGTTCCACTCGGTACGCACCGCATATTCTGTACTTGTCGTTTCCTGGAGTGGATAAACGGACGGGATCTTTCCGTCCTCAGCAAGCCGCCCTTTCGGGCACCACCCACGAACTGGCATGAACAGTGATAGAGAGGTGTCGAGTGCAGCTCGGTCAACTCCCGTCTGACCTCCGGTGACTATCCACAGCCGCTGATGCGACGATCCGGTGGTGATGGGCTGTGCTGAGCCAAATGGCGTGGCAACTGGAAGGGCGATCGCTCCCGGTTGCATGACTCCGAAGGCAATCAGCAGCGCCAGTACACCGCTTCCACCGTTCACGATCGCGTTGTAAACGAACATAGTCTTTCTGCTTAACCGCTAAAAGAACTTACCGACTACACAACTGAAACCGGGTAGCAAGGGACTCGTCAATTCATCTTGTCTGTATAGGGTTAATGCCAGCTTTAAGATACCTTGCGATCGCCGATATACTTCAACCTTTTGTTCAAGCCAACTAACAATCCAATATTCATGAACCCCTTGTACTGAGTACAACTTCAACTTGGCTTCTCGGTCGCGGAATTCGTTCTTCTTACCCGCAGATAACACCTCAACTACCAACTCTGGTGCGCCAGTTAAATGTCCTGCTTCATCCAGTAGTTGTTCTAAAAGTTCGTGACTTGCCCAGACAACATCAGGGATGACATGATCTGATTCTGAAAAAACGATGCCAGGAGTGACGGCAGGTTGACCCAAACCACTTTCATCTGACCATAGCTTCAGCACTGTCCCAATATTGATGCAAGCCGCTTGATGCTTCCAATCTGGTGCTCTGGTCACAAACAGTTCTCCGTGAATAATCTCGTAGCGATTGACGCGATCGCCCGAAAAAATCTCTAGGTCAGAAGTCGTCCAACGGACTGGACTGGTGGTCGCTGACTGCATAGAACCCCTTGCGATTCGTTTATTCAATTATAAGATCACCCAGGTCTATCCTAATCCCGGATTTCTGGGTATATGTCTTTTGATATAATTTCTGGCTTATTTCTTCCTTGTGAGTCATATTTGGTGACGACGGCTTCGGCAAGTTGTCCTTTGGCTAGGGAGTC
>CAZZXJ010000721.1:0-1786 GCA_964657905.1 uncultured Stigonema sp. | reverse complement strand
CCGCCCACCTACTTAAGTCCCGTTATGTGAATTGCGATCGCCTCCTCAAACAGCATCAAATTGGCAGCAGTGTTGTTAAACTTTGATAAACCAGCGTTGCCGATACATTGCGTAGGCGATCGCTAACCATAATAGCAGAGTGACCATGGCAAATAATAGTGAACCGTTCAGTACACCTGCCCAAGACGCGAAAAGATTTTGGTAAATCCAATCATAAGTGCTCTTAGCTTTTTCCCCTGTACCAACATTTGTTTTAACTAAGATTTTAATCAGCAGCACGGAAGCGACGAAAACGGAGATAGCATTTAAACCCATCACTTCAAAGGGTTTATCCCAGCGACGCACTCGCCGCACTTCAATAAGTTCGTAACAGGCGGCGAGTAACAATAATGCCCAACCTGTGGTGAACATAACAAAGGAACTCGTCCACAGTTTTTTGTTGATGGGGAAAGTCCAGTCCCACGCCCAACCGATAAGTAAGCAACCAATGCCAAATAAAGCCAAACCTATGCTTGTACGTGATTGTACTGTTTCTTTCTGTATCCATTGTCCAGTGAAGTAGCCCAGAAGAACACTGACTATAGCAGGAAGGGTGCTGAAAAGTCCCTCTGGATCTCCTAGATTGTTGAAACCATCGCCTTTATACAGATGTGCTTTGGGAATGATTAGGCGGTCTATATAAGCACCAAAATTTCCGACCCGTGTTAGCATACCAGCACCATAACCGGGAACTGGTACATACATCATTGTCAACCAGTAGCCGATGAGTAACACCCCTGCCAGTATCCATAGTCCTTTACGTGGTAGGTTGAGGATTGCAAGGCAGGCAAGTAGGTAGGTCAGGCTGATGCGCTGCAACACCCCCATGATGCGGATGGTACTCAAGTCAAAAGTCCCAGGACCTTGATTCCAAAAGCCGTTAAGCAGTAACCCTAGAGCAAATAAAATTGCGGCGCGACGGAGGATGCGCCTGTAGATAGATGCGGTGGGTTTGTTGTTGTCGGTGTACTTGGATAAGGAGAAAGTCATTGCCACACCAACAATAAAGAGAAATGCGGGAAACACTAGGTCAGTTGGTGTGCAACCGTGCCAATCAGCATGGAGTAGTGGGGGATAAACATTGGGTTCTGCGATGCTTGCCATATTTGCAAGGATCATGCCAGCGATCGCAATCCCACGAAAAACATCAAGTGATGTGAGGCGCATAGAAGGAATATTGTTTTTGATAGTTTAGAGTACTGTGCCACAGGCAATCAAGACAAATTTATCAATCTTTGTCAATCAAAGTGAAACGATGGGGGATGAAACGCCTGTCAAGTTAAAGTACAATCGCTGATGTTTCTTAGGTTAAGTTTTGCTATGACTCAACTCAATTTACCGAAGAAAGGCAGAGGGCAGAAGGCAGAAGGCACAAGGAAATAAAGTCTTGAAATGCCCTCTGCCAAAAGGGTTTAAAGCCCCTAAATTTATTTATGGAAAACAAAAAAAGATGTATTTCGCTCGCTTCGCAGCGCTCATATATACGGCGTCCTTTTTAAAGCCCCTAAATTTATTTATGGGGATACATAGCAGCATAGCTGCCTTCGTACTTCTGCCTTCTTAACTACCGACTTGATGAACAATATTTCTGGGTAACAAATTCAATGAGTAAAATCGGCACTTATACGCTGCCTAATCCCATCGTCGTTGCTAAGTCTAAACATGGTGCTGCAATAGACATCTCCGACAAAGAATGTAGAGACGCGTTAGCGAAGCGGCACGAAGTGCCAGATCGCGTCTCTACAAG
>CAZZXJ010000720.1:0-3397 GCA_964657905.1 uncultured Stigonema sp. | reverse complement strand
GAGGGCAGATTAATGGTAACTACCGTATAGGCAGCTTGTTGGGTAGGCAAGATTACTGTGGAATAGCCGCAGCCGGAATCGTAGTCAGCGATGCCCTATCAATCGGGAAAGTAAGCCCCTGACGACTAACTTGAAACTTAGAGGGACTACCAATAGTAGTCCGTAGACGCGGAGCGGCTTGTCGCAGACATCGCCCACCAAGCACCCCTTACTCGTCACCGTGTACACCTTCGACTGAGTAAGATTAGCAGCATTTGCCACGGTATAAGTCCCTGGCGGGATACTCGAGATAATCAAATTATTCCCACTCTTCGCCGCAACTGGCTGCGCCGTCTGTGCTGAAACTGTAGAACTTGTAGAACCAGTCGTCTGTTGTGTACTGGTAGTTGTAGTAGAAGCAGTTGTGGTTGCAGTGGCGATGCCTGCGGCAAGCCGCTCCGCGTCTACGCCGTCTTCGCGTTGCTCCCCTTTGCAAAATACAACGTTCCCTTCACGCATGATAAAGCCTGCGCTACAGGAAGACTCGCGCCCATCAAAGTCCGCACGAAAGATAGGTGGCAGTAGGGAGATTCACCAGACGTGATATTTACATTTCTTAACACTGCATACCCACAGGAATTGACGCTTCCCCTGACGCATCACTTTTGGCACAGATCTCGGCGGATACCTTTATACAGCAAGAAACCTACACCAACAGCCATAAAAGCGGCAGGTATGGAATCCGATTCAGGAACTGGCTGGGTTCGACCCAAACCACTGATTGTGTTGGTAAAAACACCAAAATCACTAACTTGACGACCTGTTGTGACTAAAAAGTACTCTTGCCCAAGCGTCAGTTGTTGGCTGAATGTAACAGTATCAGCATTAGTAGTGGTATTTGCGTTCAAAACATTAGTTAATTGTTGATTAGGATTGAAACTGTCCTGATATAAAGCTAAAAAAATGTCCCATGGTGTGTTTGGCAGCGGAGCTTGAGATACACCACTTATGGTGTATAAACCAGATTGATCAACTGTAAAATCAAACACACTGTAGGGGACACTCATCCCCAAATTGCCATCTTTTTCACCATAAATGAGAGTGGGGGGATTACCTGGTGCTACACGCCGCCAAATCGGCTGAAAAGTTGTATCACTCTGATAAGTCAAGACGGAAGCTTTTGAAGGTTTAGCAGTAGTAAAAGCAGCTAACGCTAGCCCCACAATAATTACTAATGATTTTTGAACGGATTTTGTTTTTAACATAAAATAGGCGAGCAGTAGCAATGGATGTTGTTGGCAAAATATTTACTTTAAGAAGGAGTTAGTGTCGTTATATCCATGCGGATTGCTGAAGTGTAGGCTTATACTTCTCATTCCAAGGAAGATTGCAACGAGAGACGCGATCGCCCGACCGTCCCCTAAGAACATAACTCCCCTTCACACAATACTACTTGATGTGCGATCGCCACTGAGAGAGCGCAGAAACGCAACTCCCTTTCACACGATACTACTTGATGTGCGATCGCTCTTCATGGGGCAACTTTGGACGTGCGATCGCCAAACTTCGTTAAGCCGTTCATCCAGTTCTGGTGGGATTCGGACACTAAATTGAGGTGAAGCCATGACAGTAGTTTAATTCAAAACTGTACAGCAATGCATTTAACGAATGACAGTATTTTATCGCATCTAGCAATGAGGTCGAGGGCGATCACGTTTGCATAGCACAAGCATTGCTTTTCGCACTATGGAAACCATTCAAGCCAACGCCTTACAGTATAAACCTTCGACTGTTGCAGATTAGCCGCATAGAATACTCGATCTAATCAGACTATTCCCACGTCTTACAGCAATTTTCACCTAAATGAACCACACCGTTTGTAGGGGCGAACGGCCCTTCGGGTGACGCTCGTTCCGACGCGGGGGTACCCGAAGGGACGCAACGCTTACGCTACCGCTTCGCGCTTCGCAATTGTTGGGACTAGTTCACCAGTTACGCTCTCTACTAATAGTTTTACATCAGATATAACCAGTTTTGATTTTGCATCCCCTGTCCCCCTTGTACCGAACAATCTTTATGTCATTGAAGCTGTTCTTGCATCAGGAGGAGCTAGAGGTATTGGTAGTAGCGGTGGTCCTTTGTCCACTTATCCTGGTGGAAACCAAATTCTTAAGGGAGTACCTCAACCAAACAATGACTTGTGGTTTCGAGAAGGTATTAAAGTTCCTATTCCGGAACCATCCTCAGTATTAGGCATATTAACCTTTGGTACTTTAGGTACAGCAGGAGTGTTCAAGCGCAAACAATAAATCAAAAAGCAGCTAGGACTTACTTATGGTACAAATTTATTATCTTGTGCATTAACGAAAATACGTCGTTTCAGGCTTTTATAAATTATCCTCGGATCAATAGCGTAGGCGTAGCCAGCCGCAGGCATCGCCTAAAAAGTGTCGAAAAATCAAGGTTTAATGCCTGAAATTCATACCACATATTTGGTATTTCCTGTCAATGCGTAAGTCCTAGCAGCGTTAATCAGTCAGATCCCCATAAACTTGGCAACGTACTCACATTGAGTTGGCGGGGGATGGAAACTAGAAGCTTGTGAATAGGTGTTTAGAATACGGAGCAATTGGCTTAGGATCGACCGCCGCGATCGCACGAACTATTAACGTGCTGCTTCCACGTTCAAGCTTAGGCAAAGCTTGTACTGCTGGAATCGTAGGAAGTGAAGACCAATCAATTGGTAAGGTTAAACCCTGACGACTTACCTGAAACTTAGACGGACTAACAATTTCGGTACGATCGCATAACCATTCATGCCTTACTCGTAACCGTAAAAACCTTAGACTGCGTAGGGTTAAGTGCATTACTCACAGTATAAGTCTAAGAGTGGAATACTTGAAATAACCAGACTATTCCCACATCAAAGGCAGCCTTAGGCTGCGCCGTTTGCGCGGAGACTGTTGAACCAGTAGAACTAGTCGTTTGTTGCGTATTGGTGGTTGTGGCGGTTGTAGATGCTGTTGTAGTGCAGATGCCTACGGCAAGCCAATCCCAAAGTCTACGCACATCAAGGATTAAACCCAGTTGGAAAATACAGCACCCCTTTACGCTCCGCAGCATTCCAGACTACCGAGTGCAGTCGCATACCTCAAACATTATCTGGAAGCCATTCCAAAATGTCTCCTGGCTGACATTCAAGTACAAAGCAAAATTTATCAAGTGCATCAAAGGTAATTGAAGATGCTCTGCCTTGCTCAATCTTTTGGATATTTTGCAGACTAAAGCCAGTTCTTCTGGCTAGCTCATTTTGTGACAAGCCTTTAGCAACTCTTACGCCTTTTAACTTTACTTGCACTGACATTATCTAGCTCCAACCCCTTTTAGTAGCACTATTGTTAGTTGGTTACTTATAGTT
>CAZZXJ010000719.1:0-3416 GCA_964657905.1 uncultured Stigonema sp. | reverse complement strand
TGAACCGCCTGATCCGCAAAGGTCGAGTCCGAAAGATGGCGGATGGGAAAAAGTGTGGTGGATGTCATAGCTGTGCTCCAGAGATGATTGAATTTTATGAATGGGTAAATTTAGCAGAATTACCATCTACAGCACCACAAGTTTCCACTGTTTCTACCGGATTGGCAGCGAGATAATTTGTGCTCAAGATTTGTGTTTCTCTTGGTGTTCTAAAGCGTGTTCCATGGTTTCAGCTATTTCTTCGCCTAACTCCCCTCCTAGGCATGCTCCGATCTCTGCACCTATAAGCATTCCTGGTGGTCCCAACAGCATGCCTCCTACAGTTTCACCTACGATTTCTCCAATGCACTCCCCTACTCCTAATCCAACTAGCTTATCTACTAGATGTTGAGCTTCATGTTCGACTTCCAATACGACTTCCTGTGGACTCAATGGTGTTAAGTTGGTTTTTTTACCCTCATGATCTGCCGTGGCATGTACGACTGCACCACCGCACTCCTCGCCTAAAGATTCTCCAAGCAATGCGCCGATGTCTGCGCCTATAGCTGCTCCCCCTACACCAAGTAGCAGACCTCCTACGGCTTGTCCCACAGTCTCTCCCACCACTTCCCCAAACTTTGAACCTACTAACTCACCCACTTTTTCTTCTATAGCTGCTTCTTGATTCTGTGCGCCTTGGTTAGAATGTTCGGAGTTTTTTTGATCACTCAACCTAGCATCAGAGTGATTTGGCGTGGCAGGAGTCGGGTCTGTTGTGTGTATTGTCTTACATGCTTGCTGAATGCAGGTACAGAGATGTTCTTGAACTACCAGATCTGAGATTGCACTAGCTTCGTAATCAATAATTATAGAACTTGCCGCAGGATTAAGTCGCACATTGATACAGAAGTTAAAAGATTCAACTAACTGCTTGAGTTGGCTTGCATATTCTGAGTCGCGTCTCAGTCGAGGGATGCTGAGCCGAATTCGCCCAAGTGTCGTGTGAACGACCTGATACTCTATTTTTGCCAGTTGGTCTTCCATAGAAATATCAATTTCTGTTTGACTATAGTTTATACTTTTCTACTAGGCGATCGCCTAGTAGTCTGTCAAGATTGTTTTGATGGGTTCGTAGTTGCGCTGTCATTCGCGAAGACAGCGCAACTACGAACGCGCAGCAGTACTAGGCTTACCCCTGAATTTCAGTTTGACAACCTAATAAAGCAGTATCGCAAAATTACGTAAATATATAATGTGCGCAGCTAATGGAGCGAAGCGCTTGGGACATAAATATTTTTGCATACGTACTTACGTGCATCGGTCACAAAATTAAGCTGAAAAACAAAATGTTCCAGTTTACTGGCACAACTTTAACCAGTTGAAAGACTAGAGACGCAAACTTGATTGCGCCTAGACACCATCTCGACTTTGCCTTAGCTAGAATTGTATTCTGTCTTTTTACGCTCTGACAGTTTTAAAATTCTGTGATCTTGCATCCTCTGAATCATCCCAGCTTTTAACCGGACTACTCAGATGCAATTTCTACTTCTAGAGGTTCTACTCTCTCAACTCCCTCCGACCTAGATTTCTTGATCGTATACTCCGTCTTAGCATCTGCGACCAGATCTCGAAATGATTCTTCCGCTTCGGCAAAAACGGTTTGGGCATTTTCAAATGCCTCAAATCCCCAAACTAAAGTCTTTTTCGTCGCCTCTTTTGCAGACTCTGAAAGAGATTCACCCAGCTTAGGAAGAGATTCACCCAACCTAGGATCTTTATCAACAGCCTTGCTGACAACATCAACAACAGGTGCCATAATCACTGCACCAACACCCACTACTAAAGCTGTTAACGGCTCAAGTCCAAGGAGTAGGGCTTCAAGCTCCATGATGTAAGTTTAACCTCATTAGGTAATGAACATATTTACACATTCAAGTTTAACCTCATTAAGTAAAGAATAGGTAAAGAAATTTTGCATTGTGAGGTGTCGCTGATCCAAATTTTGCACTTTCTTAACGCCAAGTAGCTGCCCCAACTCCTAACAATAGCAATGCTTACTTTATAAATCGTAATACAACTGGTTTCCATCCTCATGGAATGCTATCTCAATTCGCCTGAGAACTAGGGGAAACCGATACAGATGCTCAGGCAAAGACTCCATGCGTAAACGTTTGCGCTGTTGCGTGTAACCAAATACGATTGCCATCCCCTCGAATTTGCAGCTTAGCCTGACTCAGGATTTTGGATTGACTGGAGTTTCAGCAATAAAGAATTATACTGGCGATCGCAATGTCTTGCGACTAAACTTTGGTGCCTTTCAGGTAAAACACTTCTTCGAGCTTGAAGCCCTGCTCCTTGATACTTATTTCTTTCTACAGGCAGACTATTTTTAGGCAAGTACTGTTATATTTAATAGAAAGAGAAGCCAGAGAACTCATCATCCAACATTATGAATGACTCATCTATAGTCTCCTGTGAAGCGGTGGGATCTGACGATGAACCTCCGTCACCACTGGCTACGCTAAAAAGAGCGAAACCCCAGGAGACCAAAGACCTATACCAGGATAGGCAACCAGCCAAGATGACCGCAGAGATTACAGCACTTCCCTCAGGTTGGCAGTCAGCAGCCTTCCATCGGTTACCGAGATCTCAAGCGATCGCTGTCTATCAATCCCTGGATATTGCTGTGCAACAGCGCCTGATAGAAGACTTCAAGCGGCGGGATGATATAGATATTTCTGGCGAGTTATCACCTAACGAACGAGTACAACTCTTTGAACTGCTCTACACACCAAACTCTCATCACGATCCACAGTTAGCGGATATTGAAAAGAGCGACCATTCCAACGGTCCTCTAGCTATTGTAAAGCAGCGATGGATCTGGCTATTTGTGTTGCTCCTTGCTAGTACTGGCACTACTGCTGTGATTAAAAGTCAGGAAGATATTCTGCAGCAAGTAGTTGTATTGGCTAGCTTTATTCCCCTGCTGATTGCCTATGGGGGAAATGTCAGTACGCAAACGGCAACGGTAGTTGTTCGTGCGCTTCATTCTCAGAAGGATAAGCTTTGGGATCTCCTGCTACGAGTTCTGTACCGAGAGATGACTGCTAGCATTGTGTTGGGGGCTATTTTGGGACTTTTGGTGACTCTTGAGGCACTTCTTCTGCAAGATAATCCGATGGTGGCGCTTGTGGTTGGGATAAGTTTGTTTGTGATCTCAGTCTTAGCAAGCTTCTGTGGTTCGATGCTGCCGTTTTTCTTCCAAGTTATCGGATGTGATCCAGCTTTAATGTCAGCCCCTTTGGGAGCTACTTTCGTCGATGTGGCGGGAATCCTGATCTACCTATACATAGCGCGACTGATTTTACATATTTAGTGCGCTTAGTCAAGTCGCTTCACTCCAATTCTTAATTCTTAGTGACCGAATAATTCGTAAT
>CAZZXJ010000718.1:0-3419 GCA_964657905.1 uncultured Stigonema sp. | reverse complement strand
GGGGGGATCAACGCCTTAACTGAACCGTATTAGGACTTACGCATTGACAAAAATCTGATTATGTGATTAAGATTTATTTGCTGCCCTTCCTTCTTTAATTAGGTGCAAACAAAATCAACTTATGCATGAGTGAGATAGAAATGGGAAGTTCTTGCTCGATCTGACTATTGCAGAACCGCACGGAAATTGGCACGCTAAGTGTTACCCACACAAGAGTTGATTTGTAAAGTGCGTAAGTCCTACGTATTAGGCTTTACACAAGGGAAGCTTAGCTGCCCTTGCATCTAAATTGCTAATTGTTCATTGCCATTAGCAATTAGCCGTTACCCATTACCAGCCCCAGCCTAAGTGCAAGAAATAGACAAGGGCAGCTTAATTAATTTCACTTTAGAGACTCTCGAACAGAAAAGCAAATATCTTTTCTTTTCCAATTAATAAATAAAAACGATTAAATCTGAGGGATGGGGCTTTGACTAGGAGGCAATTTTATCTAACAGGCGCTGAATTTGTTCAGCTTGTTGGGGTTGACGCTGTGCCTGGAATAATTCTCTAGCTTGTTGCAGAGTTACAATTGCTTCCTCTTTCTTTTTTTGCTGTATCAAAATATTGGAAAGGCGCAAATATGCATCGACTTTTTTAGGAGCGCGGCGAATGACTTCTTGGAAGTTTTGCGTCGCTGACTCTAATTTGCCTTGCTGCATCAAAGCGTCACCTAACAGCAAATGAACTACATCATTGGTAGAATTTAGGGAAATTACTTTGCGAAGAAATGCTTCTGCACCTTGGTAATCTTTTTGCTGATAAAGGGTGACTCCTTTTTGAAAATAGGTTGAAGTTCTCAAAGTTTTCCAACAAAAATAACCGAGTATTGAAAGATTAGAAATGACGAAAACGATGGCTATAGTATCATTTTGATGAAACATTTCTAGCATTGTCTTAACCCAAAAGACAGGCGATAGGATAAATCAGATATTCGATGAAAAAGAGTTTCCAGATGAATTGATAAAACTGGGTGATCGCACTTTTATCTTGCAAGTCCACTTGCCTACTCTGCCACCACATCAACAAAAGCACCACAAGATGAGTGAGCACGAGGAAAACTGAGTTTACCTCAGCAAAGTGCAGCACACCAACTACAACCATACCCAAATAACAGATAGTTAACACCCAGCGAACAAAATTGAAAACTGCTTGCTTACCAAGTTGGATAGTGAAGGTAGTAATATTATACTGGCGATCGCCTTCCAGATCGGGGATATCTTTAGACAGAGCGATCGCAAACGTAAACACCAAAATAAATAGCGTCAGCACCCACACTGCTGCTGGAATTGATGAGTTTTGTTGTAAAACCGAACTAAAGTGCAAAAACAGCCCTAAATTAACAATTGCCCCTCGCACAGAAAAAATACACAGCGCGGCCCAGAAAGGAAACCGCTTCAAGCGAATTGGCGGTAAAGAATAAGCCGTACCAATCGCCAAACTAATAGCCACCATAGCGAACAAAAACGGTCCAAGGAGCAACGCTAGAACTAGCGCTAAAATGCCAGTAATGACCACAATCAAATTAGCTTGCGTCCTGGAAAACTCCCCAGAAGCAAGAGGCAAATGAGGCTTATTAATCTTGTCAATTGCTATATCTTCAAGTTGATTCAGCCCCACAATATACACATTGCCAGATAAACAGGCAATCCAACTTCCCAAAAGTTGCCCTAAATGAGGGATAGGGTAGGGGCGGGGTAACCCCGCCCCCACGGGAGTAGGGAGTAGGGAAATGGCAATCAAATATAACGCCAACACACTCAAACTCGTACCAATAATCGTGTGTGGACGCGAAAACTTCCAAAAAGCATAAAACCAACTACCCTGAAACCCTAACTGCTGCGAAACCTGACTCATTTTCTCCTCTCTCTGCGGTTCGTTACTTATTTCCACACAACAACCCAAACCGAATCAACCCGCTTTCATAACCCCGACGCATCAACCCCAAAGACAGCGCCGCTTGAATAGTACTCCAACCTGAAAGCAGCAAACCCCAAATCGCGCTTGGAGTAAAAGCCGAATCAATCACTACATCCCAAAACGGAGCGACAGCCTTTGACCAGTCAGCAGTACGAATATTTTGCAACCCAACTTGATTAGCGATCGCTTCATACTCTGGCAAAGAAATCACATAAGGCAAACAGTAGACCCGATAAATTTCCTGCAAGTGCTTTCGCTCATCAGTAGTCAGTGGTGTATCAACAGGTCGATGACACCAAGTCACCATAATCAAAGTTCCACCAGGTTTCAGTACCCGGTAGCACTCCTGTATAAACTTGATTTTATCAGGCATATGCTCACCACTTTCCAGCGACCAAACTAAGTCAAAAGAATTGTCAGCAAAGGGCATTGCTTGAGCATTTGCAACTAGAAATGAAGTCTTTTCACTCAGTCCTGCTGCTGCTGCACGAGCAGTGGCTCTATTTGCCTGCACTGGGCTGAGAGTGATACCAGTGACGTTCATATCAATTACATTTGACGATGCCTGGAGTTTAGGTTGATAACTTTCTTGTAGGCTGGCATCTGAATCTTGAATCCCGATCAGGGATTGAAACGATTGAAACAGATAAATAGAACTACCACCAATGCCACAACCCACATCAAGGATATGGTAGGGGTAGGTTTCTCCCACCTCTGTTTTCACCCCAGCCCACTTGAGGAGTTCTTCGATTAAATCAATTTGCGCTTGACGGCGGTCTTTTTTTTGCGTACCATCGGCACCGTAGTAACCGTGGTGCATATGTTCGCCCCATATCTGTTCCCACAGACCAGAGGAAGCATCGTAAAACTGCTGAATTTGTTGGTAAAGTGTTGCGTTCATCAAAAAAGCAGGGTTAAGGCAAAGCTATATTCAAATAAATCACATACTGTAGGCTACCATGTGTGTTTTTAATTAAATTAGGGTGTTTTTGCTTCCAGTTCCGGTAAAACCTGACCATACTGATTACAAGCGTTATATTTTTTACCTAAACATGACTGTTTCTCGCACAATTTGCTTAGGATTTTTGGCACTTATAGCTGTGGGTACGATCTTACTGATGATGCCTTTTTCTACGAGCAATGGTAAGTGGAATGACTTAATTGTGGCGCTGTTCACCGCAACTTCCGCAGTTTGTGTTACGGGTTTATCGGTGGTAGATATCGGCACCTATTTTTCTTTTTGGGGACAACTACTCATTCTTATTCTTTTGCAGGTTGGGGGACTGGGTTACATGACTGCCACAACCTTCCTGCTACAGTTGTTGGGTCGTAAGTTTGGTTTGCAAGACAAAATTGCACTACAACAGTCTTTAGAAAAACCAGGGATACAGGGAAGCTTACAACTGGTTCGCTCGATTGTTGCTACTACACTTATTTTTGAAATCCTGGGGTTTTTTCTG
>CAZZXJ010000717.1:0-3436 GCA_964657905.1 uncultured Stigonema sp. | reverse complement strand
TACATCGCACTCTCCACCATCCCCTCATGATTTAGGATGCGCTTCGACGCTCTGCGGCTTGCGATCCACACGGGCTTTTTGTAAAGTTTTGTCTTGAGCGATCGCGCTCCGAGAAGATCGCGAATATTGGTGACTGTGCTTACCTTAAGGGCTGTACAATCGGGGAAAAAGCACTTAGCGCGAACATCCGCGATGCCTGCGGCGGGCTGCGCCTACGCGCTTTCCCCAGAGAGTGCAATCCACCCTTCAAGGGAGTGACATAAGTTTTACAAGAGCGTAAGCCTTAATACTCCTTGCATCAAATGGACGCTTGACGCTCTTATTCCAAGGAGTACCGAGTGGTGTGTGGCGCTGGCTCTCGTGGGTGAGTATTTGCTCTTATGCTTGCGTTGCGGTGTCTTTGGGGCAGCGCAGCGATCATCTTACCAGGCTATCAAAAATCTGCCTGAATTGATAATATTTGTCTGGAATCGGATCTTGTACATTTGTAGATTTGTTATAGATATTGTTTCTTTGCAGCCTATTATCTGTACTAGCTATGCATATTAGTATCGCAGACGACATAAAAAAGAGATTTCATGCAGCCTGTGCTATCCGTGGGTTGAAGATGAGTCAGGTGGTGGTAGAGCTAATTGAGCAATGGTTGAAAGCTAATGAAGCTTTATCATCTGCTGAATCAAAGTCTCAATCTTATCACCAGCATCACTCTTCTGTATAAAAGGAGCATAAGCGATGCAGAAAATCTTGGTTCTGGCAGCACTTCCTGACAGATTACGTTTAGATAAAGAAATTCGGGAAATAGAATCCGCTATCAAACGAGCAGTCAAACGAGATTTGTTTGAAATTAAAATTAGAACTGCTGTACGTCCTCAGGATATTCGTCGTGCGATCGCAGAAGAAAAGCCTCAAATTGTCCATTTTTGTGGGCATGGTCAAGAAGATGGCAGCTTGGTATTAGAAGATGATTCCGGTAATCATAAGCCTGTATCATCACAAGGGTTAGCAGCATTATTTAAGCTACATACTGATTATGTAAAATGTGTATTACTTAATGCTTGTTATTCAGAGCTACCAGCGTCAGCAATTAGCCAACATATTAATTATACTATTGGCATGAATCAGCCGATTGGCGATCAAGCTGCTATTGTATTTGCTATTGGGTTTTATGATGGGCTAGGGTATGAAAATCCAGTTAGTCTTGATGTGATTGAAAGAGCTTTTAACGAAGGTATTGTTGCTATTCAAATGGAAGATGTTTCACAAGAACAGATACCAGTATTGAAAAAAAGACTATTTGGGATTGAGAATCCAACACCAGAACCAGCAACGAGCATATATATTGAACGAGAAACTGTGGCAATAAATAATATATACAACTCTTCTCTAGTTATGGAATTAGAATATCCCGATGGAACTGTACCACTTAATTCACCTTTTTATATAGAACTTCAGGGCATTGAATCTGTTTATGAAACACTCTTGAAACCTGGTTCCTTAATTCGGATTAAAGCTCCCAAACTTATGGGGAAAACGTCTTTAATGATGAGGATTATTGCTTATGGAGAAAAGCAATCGTTTCAATCAGTATATTTAGATTTAGGCGGTAT
Organism: uncultured Stigonema sp.; assembly: GCA_964657905.1. Classification (GTDB taxonomy): domain Bacteria; phylum Cyanobacteriota; class Cyanobacteriia; order Cyanobacteriales; family Nostocaceae; genus Stigonema. The sequence continues at coordinate 1,829 of CAZZXJ010000717.1, read as the reverse complement.
AGACAAAGCAGTACTGATAAATCTTGATAGATTTTTACGTTGGCTTTGTGGAAGAGTCAGTGATGAGCTAAACCTTGAGAATAAAGTTTCAGAGGCATGGAATTCAGACATTCTAGGTAGCAATGATAATTGTACAGCTTACTTTAAAAAATATATTTTAGCCAAAATTAATAGTCCTTTAGTTTTAGCTTTAGATGAAGTAGACAGATTATTTACTTATAGTGAAGTGGTATCAGATTTCTTTGGGATGTTACGTTCTTGGCATGAGAAAGGGAAAACATCTAATGATTGGAAAAAACTGCGGCTCATACTGGCACATTCCACAGAAGATTATATTTCATTGGATATCAATCAATCTCCCTTGAACGCTGGGTTACCTGTAGAACTAGCGGAATTTAGTCAGCAGCAAACGAAAGAACTGGTGAAAAAACATGGAATACAAGATGTGGATAATGTTCTAAAAGAATTAAGCACAATGGTAGGAGGACACCCATATCTACTGCGGTTGGCGATGTATGAGATTGCAACTCTTAAAGTAACTCTCAACAATTTATTACAGTCAGCAACAACAGAAGCAGGGATTTATAATAATCACTTACGCGGACTATTGAGAGTTGTACAAACTTCCCCTGAACTACAAGGGTGTTTAAAACGAGTAGTTAATTCAACTGTTGGGGTAGAATTAGAACCAATGCAAATTTACAAACTGCATAGTTTAGGGCTGGTACGAAAACAGAATAATCATGTTACACCCCGTTGCCAACTTTACCGCGAGTATTTCCGCCGCGTCTTGTAAGGAGTTTTTATAATGGTAGCAAGTAGTTCCAACTTCTATCAAGTAGGTGCAAGTCTCCCAGTTGATGCTCCAAGTTATGTGCAAAGACTTGCGGACGAGGAATTTTACCAAAAATTACGTGCGGGGAAATTTTGTTATGTCCTGAACTCCCGGCAGATGGGTAAGTCCAGCTTGCGGGTGCAGACTATGCAAAGGTTACTTGAAGAAGGGACTGTCTGTGCGGCGATAGACTTGACAGGGATTGGTAAGCATAAGGTAACAATATCACAGTGGTATGGAGGAATTGTTTACGGATTGGTAGAAAGTTGTCAGTTAGAAGATAAATTTGATTTTGATTGGCAGACATGGTGGCAAAAAAAACAATCAGCATTAGATCCAGTCATGTGTTTGAGATTGTTTATCGAACAAGTGTTACTGGAAAAAATTCAGCAACCAATAGTCATATTTGTGGATGAAATTGACAGGGTACTGAGTCAGGATTTTTCTCTGGATGATTTTTTTGCTTTGATTCGGTTTTTCCAAAATCAACGAGTTGATAATCCTGTTTTTGAGCGATTAACCTTCGCTTTGTTAGGGGTAGCAACTCCCAGTGATTTGATTACAGATAAAACCCAAACCCCTTTTAATATTGGAGTTGGAATTGAACTGCACGGTTTTAGTCCAAAGGAAGCCCAACCCCTAATTAACGGATTGCAGGGTCAGGTATCAAATCCCCAAGGGGTCATGGAGGAAATCCTATATTGGACGGGAGGACAACCGTTTCTGACTCAAAAGCTGTGTAAGTTTATGGTTGAGGAGTCCAATAAGGATCATCCTCGTTCTGTTGGGGAGGTAGTAAGAGCAAGGATCATTGAAAATTGGGAATCTCAAGATGACCCAGAGCATTTACGAACGATACGCGATCGCATTCTTTCAAATGAGCAATCTCGCAGTCCAAAGCTAGAATTGTATCACCAAATTCGGCTTCAAGGAGAAATAGCGAGTAATAATAGTATTGAAGTTAGTGAATTGCAATTATCGGGATTAGTTGTCA
>CAZZXJ010000716.1:0-3461 GCA_964657905.1 uncultured Stigonema sp. | reverse complement strand
AAAAGTAGTTGTCAATTCTGTGATCGCCCCGAGACTCAAAAACAGAAGGCTGTTTTTCGGCAACAGGTGGAGTGACTTTCGTTTTTATATCATCTTGATTCATAATTCACCTTCTTTATTCACGCAAAATTTCTCTGGTATACAACCATAACCAAATTCCATTGAATGCAATACAAGTAAGCTTGTAGGCGTGCAAAACTTTCTGCTTTTGTTTGACAAAAGTACTAGATTGAAGAAGCTAAAAAAGCACCCCCCAGCTTCTAGCTAAACAACTGAGCCTTGTTTGCACTCTGGTGCAGACAGATGCTGAAATTCCTCAGTGCGATTGCGATTCACAAACTCCTCAAACAGTTCAAAAAAAGTATCAAGCGCCTTCAGTTCATCTTCAGAAAAGAACAGGATGATACTTGCCCAAGACTGACTAGTTTGAATATTGAACCTTTGCCGTATCCATTCGGGAAATTGTTTGAAATCCTCCTCTTGTTGTGTTGAAGAAGTATTACTTGAGTATCTTGCCACATTGTAGCCAGATAGAAATGCTTGTAAACACAGAATCGAATGTCTTCCAAGATACATGGAAGGAGCTTTCTTAATTTTCCACTACTTGAAAGAAGAAATTGAACGAGGAATTGAGGAAGCTGACAGAAAAGTTTTTTCCTCGATGACCATTGAGGATTTGAAACCAGAAGGACGACGTTTAGATTGGGTTACTCCTGTAAAAAGGAATTCAACAAGAACAACCTCCCCCGACTGATAATTTTCCATAGCTCAAATTTGGTCGTATACGGCATCTGCATCACTTTAGTCAGTGAAGAATTGTTCTGCTGGAAGGCGACGCCAAGCAGCTTCCTCTTGTTCCTCTTCTGTGGGTTCACTAACCAGAATAATAACTCTTACCTGTTGGTTACTCGGTAAGTGTTGCAACAGTGATTCAGGGAATTCTAGTCTCCCTTCAGGTGTGATTTTAGCTGGAAATTCGTATGCTTTCATATTTCTATTTTGCTTTTTGCCTTATAACCTGAGTAGACACATAACAAATAGGTGAAAAGAAGTGAGTGTGAAATGTTCAATTATGCAGGTAATGTAATAAGGTTGATTTTGTGATTGACGATCGCAACACGAGGTTTAGCATGGATTTACAATTAGCAACTCCCGAAATCAACGCTTTAATGCTGGGTGATCATAATAGGACTTATTATAACGTTCGTTCGTAGTTGCGCTTCAGCGCTCCTGAGCGTAACTACGAGCCATTTAATCTAAAAAATCCCCTAAAATCCAAAATCATATCACTCTGGTAATCCCACTAACACCTTCCGTACACTTGCAGCCTAGAAAGACCTTCTTGCGAAGAAATGGCTTGGATAGATATTTTGGGTATTTTTGGGGATTGGTCTCAACGGAAATCTATGGTGGGACTTGCGATCGCATCTTCTTGTTGTTACTATCAAAGTATCGACCTGTAAGGAAAGAGTGTACAGAAGGTAAAGGCAAGCCTGAACCTTTAAAATACCTGGATGCTGATATTTGGTCTCGTCGATTAACACAGGAACATATAATTGTGTACCTCGTTAAAAAGGATGAAATAAATTTTTTACAAGCCCGTTATCATTATTAATTATCTAAAAACATCAAGTATTTTTCTATACTTGACCTTATAACAGACACTATTTAGATATCATTAAAATGGGATGATCCCATTTTTGTAAATTGCCCTCAGACTGGAAGTCTGGGGCTACACAAACAAAGCCTGCCTCCGCAGGCTAGAATTAGTCCGCGCAGGCCGACTTTGCTCGTGTAGCCAAGCCAGCGCGGCAGGAGGGTTTCCCGACAGAGGCGACTGGCGCGCCATTAGAAATCGCTTGGTGTTTTTGCAAAAATGGGATGCTCCCATTAAAATGTTATGCTAACTACACTCCCTCAACTGCTATGACTATAATCACTGCTAAACGTTTTACCATAGCTGAATATGACCGATTAGCAGAACTCGGATTTTTTGGTGAGGATGACCGAGTTGAACTCATCAAGGGAGAAATCATCGGAATGGCAGCAAAAGGTACATCACATTCAACTTTTAATAGACGTTTGATCAGAGAACTATCAAAATTGGTAGGCGATCGCGCTACTTTACAAAGTCAAGATCCTGTAGTTATATCAACAGATAGCGAACCTGAACCGGATATAGCCATTCTCCAAAATCGAGACGATGATTATCTAAATTCTCATCCCAGTGCTACTGATATATTACTTTTAATTGAGATTTCTGATTCCTCTTTGAAATATGACCAAGAAGTTAAATTACTTATATATGCTGAAGCCGGGATCTCTGATTATTGGATATTTAATTTAGTAAATAATTATCTGGAATCATACAGCGAACCATATCAAGATTTGCGAGGTGAATTTGGGTATCGCAGAAAGGTAATTTTTCTGCCTAATGAGTTAGTTAATCTGCCATATTTACCTGATTTATCACTCGATTTATCTAAGGTTTTTCCAAGATGATGTCTATTTCAAGGCAGCGGTACTACTGCTATGAAAGGGGTGTAGGGTGTAGGGAACCCTATAATTAAAATCAGGGATTTCAAATAAGGAAGCCGTATATATGAGCGTTATGCGTCTCGAAATACATTTTTTTTGCCATGCATAAATGCAGGGGCTTTTACCTTGAGCGGGTATGGGGCAAAAAGTCTTTCCCCACACCCCACACCCCACACCCTGTTTCGGTAATGACTTGATGTAGATAATGTCATAAATTGATGTAATGACGATCGCAAGACGAGGTTTAGCGTGGATTTACAATTAGCAACTCCCGAAATCAACGCTGTACGGCAGATATTGCAAGATTACGATCCCGCACAGCAAGCACTGGATACTCTGGAAAAGCACAACGGCAGTTTTGACATTTCTTTTGATCAGCTTTGGACAGAGAAAAATGGTGTAGTGGCAATGCCAGAGGGTAAATCTCTTTGGCAGACAACGCTGAAAGTACTGCGTAACGAACTCTGTGGAAAAGATGACAGTTTTCGCACCAAAGTCCAGGAATACACCAAAAATCCAGGGAGTACACCGTTACTGACTGGGTTGATTGTCTCTCTTGTCGCTGTCGCAGGGGCACATGGCTTACCCCTTGACCCGGCTATTGCTACTGTTATTGTTTTGTATATCCTCAAAATCGGATTAAATATCTTTTGCGAATACAACGAACCACCTACCGATGCTGGGCGGAATTAAAAGATCCCCGACTTCTCAGAGAAGTCGGGGATCTTGTTTTTCACGAATGATTTAGGACTGTTATATAACGTTCGTAGTTGCGCTTCAGCGCTCCAGAGCGTAACTACAAGCCATGTAATTGAAAAAATTCCCTAAAATCCAAAACCGTATCACTCTGGTAGTCTCTCTAACACCTCCCGTGCATTTGCAGCCCAATAATCATCCTTATACTCAACATATATCTCCAATGC
>CAZZXJ010000715.1:0-3464 GCA_964657905.1 uncultured Stigonema sp. | reverse complement strand
GCTCGCTTCGTAGTGTACTCGTCTACGGCGTCCTAGCTTGAAACCCCTGCTTTTACAGCAATTTTCAGGTAATCAGACCACAGTCATCGGGGCGCAATGCCTTGCGCCCTTACAAACGGTGTGGTTCATTTAGGTGAAAATTGCTGTAAGTCTGGGGTTCCCCACTCCCCACACCCTACCCCCAACAAGACTGTTCATAATTTTCTCGGAGCAGGACCGCGTGTCACATCAAGCCCAGAAACTGGCGGAAACGTAATAGTCTTACCTGTGTGTGCCGTTTCGTAGATTGCTGCTATGAGCCTTTGGTCTTGTAAGCCTTCTTCACCAGGTGTGTGTGGCTGTTTGTTGTGGATTACGCAATCCGCCATGTGATCTATCTCTAGCGCAAACTGGCTTTTCTCGCTCATGCGGATATCTATGACGTTTTCAGCCATGTTATTACTGGGAGATTTTCGCGAAACAGTCATGCGTAACCCGTTGTAAGAAAATGCTGGGTCTAGTTGTGCCCAAGCATCAGAGCCAAAAATGCGGAAGCGGCGGGCTTCGTGGTAGCCGTAGCTGGTTGAGCAAATTGCTAAGATCCCACTGGGATAACGTATTTGGAAGGTAACACTTTCCTCTACCTCTTTAAAGCGAGGGTCGCCTGGGGTGGTAAACATCCGCGCACTAATTTCAATTGGTTCCTCACCTGTTAAGTAGCGGGTAGCATTCAGGCAGTAGATGCCAACATCGGGTAGGCAACCACCCCCAGCTAATGCTTTTTTCAACCGCCACTGCGAAAGATCATTGCTCTGGTTTTGCCCGTTATCTGCCTGAATCACCTTCACCTTGCCCAAATCTTTGTTACGCACCATGCGGATCGCGGCACGGTGGTAGGGGTCGTACTGGCAGCGGTAGGCAATCATCAGCTTTCTATTTGCCTGCTTACAAGCGTCAATCATCTGCTGGCACTCTGCAACAGAAGTCGCCATTGGCTTCTCGCACAGAATATGCTTGCCTGCTTTCGCACCACGCACCGTGTATTCTAGGTGCATGCTGTTAGGCAGAACAATATATATGATGTCAACGTCTGGATTGTTACGGATAGTGTCGTAATTCTGGTAGTTATAAATATTTTTGGGATTGATGCCATACTGCTGGGCAATCTGATTTGCCTTAGCTGCATCCCCACTCACCAGTGCCGTAGGCTTAGCCAGTTTGCACATAGCGAAAGCAGGCATAATCTCCTCTAGCGCCAGTCTACCAAGTCCCACAATCGCAAAACCCAATCGCTTGGACGGTGGCAGTGCAGTAGGCGGTCCGCCAGAATCTGTCTCAGTGGTGGGTGACTGATCGGGTGAGAACTTAATCTGGGGTGGTAAGTCTTCACCTTTTGTCGTCGGCTGTTGGGCTGATACTGAGTCAGTCTCAAGGGCGATACCGCTAGCTGTAACCAGTCCCAACCCTGTAGTGGTCAACAACTTACGGCGAGAAAACTTTTTGGCAAACAAATCGAACATAGATTTTACTTTCTGAGCCAAATACTTTAAAACTGTAAAATAATCAAGACAGTCAAAGTAAATATCAGCAGAATGATATTTATTTTTTGTGCTTTATTTTTAACCACAGAATCAAGATGCTACTGAAGTGGGTAATAGTTTCGGCAAGCAACCGATTGATATAGTCTGCTTTAGTCAGATTGGCAGCGATCGCTTTACAGCAGGAGTCAGGAGTCAGAAGTAAGATTTGCTCTCTATCTGGTTCTTGAGTTAAATTGCAAACTGCTGTAAGTTGATGCCTTTACCTGTAACGTTCCAGTTTACTGATTTTTATACCACAAAAGATCTGAAAGTTAAGCCAGAACTTAAGGTTTTTTTATGTTAAATTGCTGGCGTGCTGTGAAGGTGGAGAATTACCGAGAGCAGGAACGGGTAGGCGATCGCAATTGCAGGTCTAACCAAGTAACTAAATCAGAAATTTCGGAAAAATCTCACAACGCGAGTGAGAAGAGTTTGGTCTTAGTCCTCCATGTTTCGCTTTTCACCGTGTGGCAGCTTCGGATGTCGGTGACGCCCCGGCGCGACATCCGAAGCTGCCAAACAGATCTCTCCGGAATGCTGCTCCCTGATACTGTGTAAAATTTGCCATAACGCTTCGTTTCCAGCAGACAATTGACAATACTACTGGCATCCCGTATATTATGAATGATGCAGATAACTTTGAATGGGATAATGACAAGGCAATTGCCAATTGGCAAAAGCATGGTGTCAGCTTTCGTCAGGCAATCAGAGCGTTTGACGACAACTTTGCCATAGAACGCTTTGATGAGCGAGAAAATTATGGGGAAGAGCGTATCAACCTGATTGGTATGTGTAATGGGGTACTGCTTTATGTAACCTATACCGAACGGGGATAGTGTATTCGGTTAATATCAGCCAGAAAGGCAGAAAAGCATGAACGAAAGGACTATTACCGCGAGAATGCACAAGGATGGGACGGTGGTTGAGGTATTACCTGACGGTAGCGAGCGACCGTTTCCAGAACAGCCTATGCGTCCCATGACCGAAGAAGAAATTCACGCTGCGGCGCTTAGCGACCCTGATGCTCGCCCTATGACAGAAGCTGAATTACGCAACGCCAAACGTGTTCCCCGCGTTAAAACCATGCGCCGCGCCTTGCGATTGACGCAGGAGGAATTTGCAGCGCGTTACCATATTCCGCTTGGCACTTTGCGGGACTGGGAGCAAGGACGCAGCGAACCAGACCAGACAGCAAAGGCTTACCTCAAGGCTATTGCCGTCAACCCTGAGGCTATCTATCAGGCGTTGCAGTTCAGTCCTCATTGAGAGCCTTCATTTGTTCTATCTGCCGTATTCTCACAAACGGTCGTTTTTGATAATGTCTGCATGATATTTACAAATGAAAAGTGCAATCGCCTTTTTGGGGTTCTTTTTATTTGTGTTTTTTGATACTGTCTTATTTTAATACACGTATTTCGGTTGTGGTGGGTATAGTGATCAGAAATGCCCTTCTAGCAACAAAAGGTTAGATGTTGGTGGCGATCGCCTTATCAGGTAGTTGCTCGCGGCGGAGTTGTGATCGCCACCCTTAAACTGAGTGACTTGGTACTCACCCTCAACCAAAGCAATATTCATGCTATTTTCTTAATGCCGTTGATTCCGTGACTCATCCACTGTGCTAACAACCACTGGCTTGCAGGCTTGTCAAGTGCTGGCAAGACACGAAAGTTAAAAACCTCCTGCCAAACTTCTTCTCCATGCTGAGAAACAAAAACTTGTTCTAGTTCTTGAAACCGGGAATATAGCGGTTCTTAATTGCTTGCACTACACCTGTGAGCCGTACTCAGGAGTCAGGAGCCAGGAGCCAGAATAGGGAGTTATCCTGACGAATGACGAATGACTTCTGACTCCTGACTCCTGACTCCTTTTTTAGTTGGGTGTACTTCATTCATATGAGAACTGCTA
>CAZZXJ010000714.1:0-3465 GCA_964657905.1 uncultured Stigonema sp. | reverse complement strand
AAATGCTTTGATTGTTGAACATACAAATAACGATAGTTACTGGGGGGATGGTGGTGACGGTAGCGGAAAAAATATGTTGGGTAAGTTGTTAATGGAAACTCGTGAACGCATGGGGACGCCAATAATGCGGGAGGCCACGAGCGAACCGCATTTTGGCTCGTAATAATTACGAATTACTAATTATCGCGTTCCGAATTATTTTGACTACCCCATTGATCCAGAACATCTTTAATCAACACTTCCTGCAACCAAATTTTAGCCACAACAGTTAGGGGGAGCGCCAAGAACAATCCCAGAAAACCAAAGAACGTAAAGAAAAATAGCTGGGAGATTAAGATGATAGCTGGTAGTAGTGACACTTGATGCGCCATGACAACCGGAGTAATCAGATTACCCTCAGTCTGTTGAATGACAAAGTAAAGAGCCAAAACAGCAAGGGATTTCCAAGGAGTATCCAAAAGCGCGATCGCCATTGCTGGGATCACGCTAATCGTCGGACCAAGGTTGGGAATCAAGTTCATAAATCCTGCCAAAACCCCTAAAGCCAGAGCTGAGTGAATACGCAAAACTGATAAGCCAATCATACTCATGGTTCCCACTACACCCATGGCAATCAAAGCGCCTGTTATCCACCCCTCCAATGACACCTCACATTGATCCAAAATTCCATCCACCCGTCGCCGATAAAACGAGGGAAACAGCCGCACAAATAACTTGCGGTAAGCTTGGGGGTTAGCTAATAACATCCCAGTCCAAACCAGCACCAGCAGAATCCTGAGGACAACTTCTAAAGAGCCAGAGACAAAGGCAAAAGAGCTTCCTAATGCACGATTTATTAAGGGTTGTGCTTGTTCACCCAAGCTGTTGATATCAGGTATATACGGACTCAGTTGGGGGGGAACGCGAGCTTCCAACTGGTCAAGCCAACTATTCAAGCGCTCCAAACCCTTGGGAACCCGATACGTTAGTTCTTGAAACTGAGCGGCAAAAGGCGGCACAATCAGCCAGAAAAAACCCAACATTATGATGATAAACAAGCCTACTGACAGGAGGACGGCAAATCCACGCCTTAGACCTGAGCGTTGGAACCTTCTCGCCAGCCGATTTAAGGTAGTGGCTAAGACAACTGCGGCAAACATCAGCAACAGGACGAACCGAATCTGCCACAGAATGTATAAACAAAGAAGTATGGCGATTAAGCCGATCCATTGACCTAGGTTCACGGACTCACTCCCCAAAGAAGGCGAACTGCTATTTCCTCTCAATGCAGCTAGGATATCGCAGATTTTAGAACCGAACGCCCAGAAAATTCACTTGTTAATTTGGTTGCTGTCGTTGGAATCGCCACAGTAGAGCGATCGCCATCATCGCTGGTGGCAACAAAATGATCATCAGAGCGTTTGTCGGCGTCGCCCGAATGGATAGACTAGGAGCAGCGTACTTAATTAAGAACGAGATTCCAGCCGAGAGAAAAAACACTTTCAGAACAAATCCAACTTTATTTTCCATCGTCAAGTACGGCAATACGCATTCTTGTTTTGAGGTAGATACGAAAGTGGGCTGTTGCACCCAGTTTCTACAATAGTTGGTTCCAGATAATTGTCTAAAATCCGCGTACATCCGCGCTTAGGCTGAGGTTTGTTAACTCTTTTGCCAAATTTTAATTGTTTTATCCAAACTCCCACTCACCAAAATCTCCCCTGAAGCAGTAAAAGCTAATGCTGTTACGGTATTGGTATGACCGATAAACGTACCTAGCAGTTCGCCCGTTTCTAAATGCCACAACTTAATAGTTTTGTCCACACTGCCACTGGCGAGAATGTGCCCATGGGGACTTAGGGCGATCGCATACACTCCATCCCTATGTCCCTTGAGGGTGTGCATTAATTCTCCGGTCTCCAAGTGCCAAATTTTAATCGTTTTATCCCGACTGCCACTGACGAGAATTTTTCCATCAGCACTGACAGCCAAGGAACGAACAATATGAGAATGACCTGTAAACGAGTGTAGCAACTGCGGCTCGAAAGTTGTCAACCATTCCTGCCGAGAGATTCGCCACACTTTGATTTTACGGTAACTGCCTGTTACTAAAGTTTGTCCATCTGGACTAAAAGCCAAGGCATGAGCGGCGGTATCATCTAAGGATAGGGCGATCGCTACCTGACGCTGCATCAAATCCCAAAACAGAATTTTTCTGTCATCACCGCCAGTTGCTAACATCTGCCCATCTGGAGTGAAGGCAACGCACCGTACCATTCCATTATGCTTGTGCAAAATATCTATCAAGTCTAGTGCGCCTACGTGCCAAATCTTAATTGTCGAGTCTGCACCTCCACTCACCAAAGTCTGCCCATCTGGACTGAAAGCAAGAGAATTCACTTCATCCACCAGCCCAGATAAACTCCACGGATACTCTGACAACGTACCGATTAACTCACCCTTGGTCAAATCCCATAGCTTCGTCTCACCACGACTACCGCTAGCCACCAGAGGCGAGGTGATGCCGTTCTTAACCCTTGGACTGAAGGCAAGGCAATTTATTCCTCTGGTGTGACCGTGCAGGGTCTGCCAGCATTCCCAGTCCCCTACTATACTCTTTAGTAGATGGTCTGGTGACATCTGAATTGTCTCTGTTATGAGAATCTCATCAAATACTAACGACGTATCTTGTTTAGCAGTTAGTGATTTTAAATACCAACTTAATCCCCCTGCATATAACAAGTTACTCGGAGTCATGTACAGTTTTGGCTCACTCAATTCAATTTGATTTGTTGGTAAAAAACCTGTAATGACTGCTTGTTTTTCGTATCCTCTTTTACCAGAGAATGGATAAAACAAACACAGAAAAATTAATACCTGGTGATTTTTTAAATCTTCTTGAGTTACTGACCACCTGATTTTGTCTTTCTTGATACCGTTAAAACTTTCTCCATCAGCAGCGTAAACTTGAATACTAATCTTAGGGTTATCTGTAAGCAAGTAAGAAAATTTGCTTTCACCGCGTAAGTTTCCCTCATCATCTAAAACCATGTTTTTCAATGTGTCTTGTGACACTTTTTTCACCTGTTTCCCCCAGCGTTCAACCATCACACGCTCAACAATTTTCTCTCGCAAAATATAATTTTCTGCCTGCTGTTGAAAGTATTTGGGAAAGGGTATTGCCCAATCGGGAGGTTCGGGATATTCAGGCGGTGTTGGTGGCGGATTTTTGGCAATAATTTCTGCTTGTTGGCGAGCAATTTCCAACAGTTTTGTCAGTGTTTCGCCCCAAAATGCCATAATTTCGCCGTGGCAACCTTTAACTTGACTTTCCAGTAAAGAGAGGTCATAGGTCTTAGGTTTTTTCACTCGTTGAAGAAAATCAGCTTGTTGAGCTTTTAATAAGCTAATCCAATCCATGTGCATTCCTGCGGCACAGTATTGTATACCTAGGTTAGGGTATACCAATGCAATTGTTCAAGTTGA
>CAZZXJ010000713.1:0-3465 GCA_964657905.1 uncultured Stigonema sp. | reverse complement strand
CGTTATGGGGATTACCTTCTGCCTTCTGCCTTCGTACTTCTGCCTTCTTAATTCTGACTCCTGACTCCCCTACAAACGACTAATGGCATATCAGTTTATTAACCGCTTGAGAAGGCGTACCAAGGCATACGTCCCAAACGCCAAGCTGGTGATGAAAAAGCCGACGGGATAGGGCGTAAAGTAGGCAACCGCCAAGCCAGTCCAAGTGAACAGCAGTGCGAGGAACACCGAGAGTCCGATCGCAACCCCTGGATGCGCAGTGACTTGCTGGGCAATAGCCGCAGGCGTGACCAGCAGCGCAAAGATCAGCAGTACCCCTACGACCTGCACTGACTGAGCCACAGCAAACGCCAGCAACACAAGGAAGGCATTATCGAGCAGTAGCACAGGGACACCACGAGCTTCAGCTACATCTGGATCGATGGAGGCGAAGAACAGGGGGCGGGCGATCGCCATCAATCCGGCTAACGTCACCACCGTCGTCAGGGCGATGACTTTCACGTCGCGATCGTTGATACCGAGTACGGAACCAAAGAGAATCGCGTAAATACCCGCCGCGTTAGATGAGGAGGAGAGATGGACGAAGAGCAACCCCAGCGAGAGTGCAAAGGTCTGAATCGTGCCGATGGCTACTCCCTGTCCCCACTGCGTCTGGGAGTTTCGCCCTCCCAGCACACCGATTCCCAGAGCCGCGCTGATGCAAAAGACAAGCAGTCCCACAATCGGTGACCAGCCGATGAGTACGGCACCTGCTGCGCCAGCAAAGCCGACGTTTGCCAGGGTGTGTCCGGCAAAACTCTGCCCACGTAGCACCATGAAGTAGCCCACAGATCCGGCAATCAGCGCAATTAGCGTCCCTGCCAAAAAGGCGGTTTGCATGAAGTGGTAGGCAAAAAGCTGTTGGACATCTACGCCGAGATTCCACGAAGGCTGCACATCTAACGCTGACATGCTAGCGAACACCATTGGTAAGGTTGGCATGATAAGTGACCGACTCCGGCTGACCGACGACGATAATCCGCCCATCCCGTGTATGCAGTACGTCAATTGGGGCGTCATATAGCCGCGAAAGCGTCTCTGGGGTAATCACCTCCTCCGGCTTCCCAATGGCGATCTGTCCTCTCCCAATGTAGAGTACCCGATCTAGGTAGGGGAGGATTGGATTCACATCATGGGCGACAAGCAGCACCGTCACCTGGTATTCCTGGCTGATGCGGCGAATTAAAGCCGACACAGACTGCTGATTGTACAGGTCTAGACTATCAAGGGGTTCGTCGAGAAGCAAGATCCGTGGTCTGGTGACCAATGCCTGTGCAATCAGTAGGCGCTGCTGCTCACCACCAGAAAGTTCACCAATGGCGCGATCTGCATAGGCATTAGCACCCACAAGATCGATGGCATTTTGTACTCGCCGCCGCGACTCACGAGATTGTGCATCACCTCCCCAAAGCCTCCTCAGCAACGGTAGCGGCACCCCCCACTTGGTGCCATCCAGACCTAGACGCACAATATCGCGTCCCCGCACCCGCACGTCCGCATCGAAGCTGCGCCGTTGGGGAAGATAGCTGATTGCCGGGTGACCGCGCCGCACAGGTGATCCCAAGACGGTAATCCGTCCCTCACTCAAAGGGAATAAGCCCAAGAGCGCCTTGAGCAGTGTCGATTTACCCGCGCCATTAGGTCCAAGGATGGCGATAAACTCACCTTGCTTCACGCAGTAATGCAAATCGCTCCAGAGCATACGACCTCTACGTCGAATGCCAGCGTGTTCAAATTGAATGACGTTCTGCATTTGAGCGTAGGTTTGATCACCAGAAGGTTGCGGCGCTGGATCGACACCCTTCGAGTTACGAATCATGAAGTTTTTTCCTTCAGTTGATGGAGCTTATTTGCCAGTTGATTTAGCCAATGCTTGCTGTAGAGCTTTCAGTTGCCCCACCTGCCAGTCTTGGAAGCTAGCCGTTGCCGGAGTCAGCGTCTCGGTAATCGGGACGATAGGGATTCCTGCGGTCTGTGCCTTCTGCTTCAGTGCGTTTGTGTCCGGCGTTGAGTTTTGGGAGTTAAAGACAAGGACTTTTATCTGCTTCTGTGTAATCTGTTTGTCAAACGTAGCTTTGTCAGATGCGGTTGGCGCTTGACCTTCCGAGATTGCGGTCATGAATTTCGGTGGTGTGGTCAGGTTCAAACCCAAGGGTTGGGACTGGTAAGCAAAGATACTCTCGGTCGAGCCGACTGGGGTGCCCTGATACTTCTGCTTGATAGTGTTAATAGTATCGTTATAGTCCTTGAGACCTACTGTCACAAACTGCTGGCGCTGCTGGTCAAAGTATGCTGCGTCTGCCTGATCGAGGTTCTTAAGGTCGGCTGTAATCTGATCGACGACACGCATCACGTATTCAGGGCTATACCAGAGGTGCGGGTTGTCCCCTTCTTTCTTGCCCACCAGATTGCCGACATTGAGTACCTTACGCCCATTCACTGGGTTAGCGTCAATGAGCTTTTGTCCCCAAGAATCGTACCCCGCACCATTGAGGATGAAGTAACGGGCACTGGCAACGGTGCGGGCATCGGTAGGCTTGGGTTCGTAGTCGTGGGGATCAGTAGCGGGATTGGTGATAATGCTTGTGACCTTAACGCGATCGCCACCCACTTGAGATGCGATACTACCCCAGAAATTCTCAGCAGCCACGATTTGCACTGCTGTTGTACTCGTGCTGTTGGCTTGCACGTCCTTAGCAGCAGGACTAGGGTTGGTGTTAGGATTGGGACTAGAACTAGTCGTAGTACTACCGCCACCACAGCTAGTTAGAAGTGGGAGCAAAACAGAAAATGCCAGAAGTTTAGCAGTCAACAAGAGGCAGGGGGCAGGGGTTCGTGAGCAGGGGAGAAACCCCATCCATGAATGGATTCGCAAGAAATAAGGACGTAGTATTTCTTGCACTACGTGGATCGAAATACATTTTTGCTGTTCTCCATCCATAAATGGAGGGGCTTGAAACCCGTTTAGCAGGGGTATCCAGAATCTTTTCCCCCTGCCCCCTGCTCCCCGCTCCCCTGCCTCTTCGGTCATGACTCCCCGCCACCAAGGCTTGCCACCGAGTATAGGAGATGAGTCCACGGAGTCCGGAGAAATGCGTGTTCGTGCTAGATGCAGCACTCGGAGGTCTTCCACTACCCTTTACCTCTGAGAATGATAATGTGTCTCAAAAAATCTAATGAGGCATATTTTACTTAACTCGACAACAGTTGTCAATGAGACAGATTATCAATTTCAGGACAAGTGCATACTATAGCGCTTCTCCATTGGGTGGAATAGGGTTAGCCCCCTCTCACGGCGACTGGCGTAACACAGAGACAAAAGTAGAGGTTTGATCGCCAGAACTAAGATTTTATGAATCACCTTGAAAGGGCTAGTACACGGGGCGCGGAAATAAAGCAACCATTCAGAATCATCGAAAAGCTTGC
>CAZZXJ010000712.1:0-3467 GCA_964657905.1 uncultured Stigonema sp. | reverse complement strand
ATTACGAATTAATAATTACGAATTATGATGAATTGCCTCTATATTTGGTAATTGTTTAGAACCGATAAAATTATTATTTGTAACTGGGCACAAAACCAAAAATTTATGAACGAAATTATCCCAATACTTGACAAAGTAGCATTTCTAGCGTTTGTCGTCGCCACTATGTTTGGCACAGGGTTAAAGTTAACTGTACAACAGATTTGGCAACCTCTTTCTAATATCCACCTGGTTATTTTATCCCTGCTGGCAAATTTTGTCTTAGTGCCACTTTTTGTATATTTGCTGCTGCAAGTAATACCTCTCAACGAACCTGTGAAAGATGGTTTTATCATCATGGCATTAGCATCTGGTCCTCCAGCTTTACCTAAACTTGCTCAAATAGTTAAGGGAAATTTAGCTTTTTCTACAGGACTGATGATGTTGTTAATGTTCGGTACAGTCTTTTATATGCCGATCGCACTACCATTAGTTTTACAAGGTGTACAAGTTAACTCTTGGGATATTGCCAAACCATTAATATTTCTGATGTTAACACCTTTGGGGATTGGGTTATTAATTAAGGCAAAATATGAGGCGATAGCTTTTAATCTCCAACCAATTACTTTCAAAATATCTAATTTTGGATTGCTTTTAGGTTTAGTAGTGAGGCTGATAGTACACTTCAACGAGATTATTATTTTATTAAAAACTGGTGTAATCCTTGTTTGTGCTATTTTTATTGTGTTCTCCTTTACTGTAGGTTATCTTTTAGGCGGTCCTGGTATTGATACCCAAAGAGTTCTAGGAGTAGGAACTGCTCAACGCAATTTTGCCGCAGCATTGTTAATTGGTACGAGTAATTTTGATGATCCAAATGTGGTGAGCATCATTATGGTAACGAGTTTATTAATGATGGTAATAGTGATTATTTTAGGGCAAAAGTTACCAGAAATAGACCAAGTACAGAGTACAGAGGTAGAACAGGTAGAAGCTTCGTAAAGGAAATCAAAAAAAGCATGAATTGGGGTTATATCATGTCCGGTAAATCACTTATAAAACATAGATGGGTAATAGGTAATAGGTAATATAGGACTAGTATTTGATTTTTGAAATATAAGTATGGTGGGCAGTGCCCACCCTACAGAACCTGTATTTTTTCGATAATCAAATCGGATTCATATAGTTTAATTACTTATTACCTATTACCAACCTAGGTGATAGTATAGGTATTCAAGGGGACACAATATTAATTGGTTATTCATCTGTGTTTTTATAAATGATTAGTGGAATTTTTGAAAATTGCATTGGCACTATAGATGCTGCCGCTACCCTGAAATATTGGGCTGAATTTGGTTACCAACAAATTCAACAGGGACAGTTGAGTGCAGAACAATCAGGGTTACTTTATCAGCATCCGGCGGCGTTAACTTCATGGCGACTGCAAAATGGAGATTCGGCGGCGCATGGATTGGTACGGATCATGTTATGGTCGCAACCACGTAACGCGGGTTTGGGGAAAACATTGCCGATGGTTGTTGGTAGTCGTTGGTTTGCTTCCCTCACGCAAGATATTTACACCATTGCTGATGCCTTGACTGATGATAAAGCTAATGGAGGGGACTGGATTTATACTGAACCAGTCCGGGGTATCGAAGGTATTGGAAATCAAGGGACAAGTTTGTATAACCGCTTTGTCGGTGTACGGGAAATGTTCGCGATCGGTAAGGAAACACGGCAGGCTTTTTTTCAACGATACGACTATACTCGTCCAGGCTATGGAGCGATGTCTGACGACAAGTCGCTTCGCGCCTACGCTCCTAATTCTCCCTTAAAAGTCAGCGAAGGAACTCACTCTAGTTTAGTAAGTGCTGACCATCATCTGACTTCTTTTTATACCGAAGTTTTTGGACTTATACCCAATGAAATTAATGGTAAGCGTTCAGGCTATCAAAAGCCCTCGACACGGCAAACGTTAATACTTGAAGAAGGGCAAGAATTTTATCTATCGACGTTTTCGTCACCAAAAGATATTGCAGGCGTCCTGCAAATTTATACTCCCCTTTACCCTACTCCCGATCAACGGGAATTTTCCCAACCAGGTTCGCTGGGTTCAAGCCTATTCACATATCAAGTTGAAGATATTCAAGACTTCCACCAACGTGTGTCCAACAGCAGCGCCACCCATGTGACACCGATTGTAGCTAATGAGTTTGATGAACCTTCATTTGGGTTAGTAGCACCAGATGGCTTCTACTGGGTGATTGTTGCTTAGGCAGGGGCAGGCGATCACTTACCGCAATAATTTACTCTTCTGATTCAGCAAATAAAGATTCTAAATCTAGATAACCACTAACCACACGCACAATTAATTTCTGGAGATGTCTAATTCCATTGTTTATAACTCGGTAAAGAATAATGTAACCATCCAAAGGAACACCCCGCAAATCTGGTTTAATATTTCCATAACTGCGCCCCATATTCGAGAAATTAGCTAAATATTTACACTTTTTGTCAAACTTATCAACAAAACGCTCTCCAGCCTCAATACTTCTGGTAGCAAAATCATCAATAATTTCTTCTAAATCAAGGCTGGCTTCAGGAGAGATAATGTGTTGTTTCATCCTTGGGCTTCTCTCGCTTTACGCAGTTTTTCTCGCAGTCTCTCAACTACAACTTCCCCATCAATTCCTTCTCCTCTATCCAATTGTTCAATAGCCACCTCAACTTTTTGCCGTGTTTCTTCTACCCACTGCTGATAACCTTTGTCCCACTCTAATAGCAGCTTCAATGCTTTACTAATCACCTCTTCAGCAGAAGCATATCTACCTGTAGCAATTTGCGTTTGGATAATTTGTTCTAGTTCAGGTTTAAGTTGGATATTCATGATTTTTACTTCCAGTTTATTGACAGCTTTAACCTTGTTATAACAATTATCTAATACAAATTTACTAAAATATTGATACATTATAGATTTCTCGTAGAGAGACGGCACTGCCCATGGGTGTCAACTTAAGGACAAACCCCTTACTAAACGGTCGTTCCAGACCTACGCTTTGTGTGGGAATGCATTACACTCTTAAAGTTAGAGGCAGCAGCCCACAAGAACAGCGTTACTAGGCACAAGCTGAGTAACGAGAAGCCTTTGTTTTCAAAGGTTACCTATTAGTTGACACCAATGGGCAGTGCCGTGCCCCTACCGATTAATGAGAAGATTACTGATTTAAATTCTGGATTATCGTTGGCAGCATACTCAAATATATTGAGTTGAGATAAACTGCTCAACCGAAGCCTCTCTATCAAGAAGCGTTCCGTCTAAATCAAAAAGGATAGCTTTAATCATTGTCACAGTTTATAGAAAGCTATTTGCGCAAGGGAAGCCGCCGCGTGAAGTGGCGCAGCTTCTTGGGGTGTCAAAAGCAACCCTTTAGGACAGCAATTCTCATTTTGAAATAAATAGGGTATTAACCCCCATTTTGAAATTCAAA